>QFXC01000008.1:0-300000 GCA_003349885.1 endosymbiont of Galathealinum brachiosum
TGCGATCAGTGCTGCGGTTGAAGATTACCTGAATAAAAAATAAGTTTTTAATTTAACGATTGAATTAAATAGCAAACGAGATAGCAGAAATGGCAGTATCAATCACAGAACAGGGCGCTAAGCGTGTAAATGAATTCCTTGCAAATCGTGGTAGCGGAATGGGTGTTCGTCTGGGTGTTAAAACGACCGGTTGTTCTGGTATGGCATATGTTATCGAGTTTGTTGATGATATTAATGCAGACGAAGATGAAACATTTGAAAGCAATGGTGTAACTATTGTTGTTGATAAAAAAAGTCTGGTTTATATCGATGGTACTGAAATGGACTTTGTTAAAGAAGGTTTAAACGAAGGTTTTGCTTTTAATAATCCGAATGAAAAAGATGCCTGTGGTTGTGGTGAGAGCTTTACCGTTTAAACCATACTTACTGTTTTCCTATTAGTTAATCTAAATGCCACATGTCTGATTCAATTTTTAATCAAAATTATTTTGAAATATTTTCTCAGCCGGTTTCTACGCAGCCGGATGTTAATTTATTGAAAGAAAAAAACCGTGAATTACAGCAGCAGGTTCATCCTGATCGTTTTGCTAATAGTTCAGATGCTGAAAAGCGTCAGGCAATGCAGATAACTTCATTAATTAATGAAGCATTTGATACCTTGAAAAATCCGGTTAGCCGGTTGCAGTATATGCTCACCCTTAAAGGTGTTGATATGAATGGTGAAACGGATACTGCAATGGATGGTATTTTTTTAATGGAGCAGATGGAGTTGCGTGAAGAAATTGCAGATGTTCGAAGTCAGGCTGATCCGCTTGAGGTATTAGATGAAATGACAGTAGAGCTTAAGTCGAGATCACTTAAGTTGATATCTGATTTTGAGCTTGTGTTTCAGAAAGATGAACTCGATAGTGGTAGAGAGATTGTGCGTAAATTACAGTTTTTAAATAAAGCTCAAAAAGAAATAAACGAAATTTCCGAAAAAATAGAAGATGAACTAATTTAATGGCCTTATTACAAATATCTGAACCGGGGCAGTCGACAAAACCTCATGAACATAAGTTTGCCATTGGTATTGATTTAGGTACAACTAATTCTCTGGTTGCTTCTGTTAGAAGCGGTAAGGCTGATACATTTCCGGATGCTTCAGGTAATCATTTATTACCGTCTGTTGTTCGTTATACGGCAGACTCAATTGTGGTCGGTTCTGATGCTAAAAAGAATCAGATAGAAGATCCGCTTAACACTGTATCCTCAATTAAGCGATTAATGGGGCGTGGTTCAGAAGACTTAATAACTCAGTTTGAAAATTTAAGTGCAGTAATGCCTTATGAGTTTGCGGTAACAGACTCTGTTGTACCAAAAATAAAAACCGCTGCTGGTGACAAAACAGCGGTTGAAATTTCTGCAGATATTTTAAAAACATTAAAGTATCGCGGTGAAAAAACATTGGGTGATGAGTTGGAAGGTGCGGTAATAACGGTACCGGCCTATTTTGATGATGCACAGCGTCAGGCAACAAAAGATGCTGCAACACTTGCTGGTATTAATGTACTGCGTTTATTAAATGAACCTACAGCGGCAGCTGTTGCTTATGGCCTTGATACCGGTGCTGAAGGTATTGTTGCTGTTTATGATCTAGGTGGTGGCACATTTGATATTTCAATTATGCAGCTTAAAAAAGGTGTGTTTGAAGTATTATCTACCGGTGGAGACAGTGCATTAGGTGGAGATGATTTTGATCACGCTATTGCCGAATGGATAATAAAACAGTCGGGTGTTAAATCTGAAGATTTGAGCGCCGGGTTATTACGTCTTATCCTGAGTGAATCCTGTAAAGCTAAAGAAGCTTTAAGTGAATCGGATAATGTGCAGATCGAAATAAAGTTTTCAAAAGAAAATATCTGGAATGGCGCTTTAGATCGAGATAGTTTAAATGCACTTATTGATCCATTAATTAAAAAATCACTTATGTCATGCCGGCGAGCATTAAGAGACGCTGGAGTTGAAAAAGATCAGGTTGTTGATGTTGTTATGGTTGGTGGATCAACACGTGCATTACGAGTAAGAGAGCAGGTTGGAAATTTTTTCGAAACAGACCCTAAAGTTGATATCGACCCGGATCGCGTTGTTGCAATAGGCGCTGCGATTCAGGCAAATGCTTTAGTTGGTAATGATTCTGAAGGTAACCTGTTGTTAATGGATGTATTGCCATTATCACTCGGCATAGAAACCATGGGTGGTCTTGCTGAAAAAATTATTTCACGTAATACACCTATCCCGGTTTCAAGAGCACAGGAATTCACTACGTATAAAGATGGACAGACAGCGATGGCTGTTCATGTTGTGCAGGGTGAACGTGAGCTGGTTGATGATTGTCGATCGCTTGCAAAGTTTGAATTACGTGGCTTCCCTTCACATGTTGCGGGAGCTGCACGAATAAGAGTAACATTTCAGGTAGATGCGGATGGTTTGTTAAGTGTATCTGCCAGAGAAGAAGTGTCGGGTATTGAAGCCAGTGTTGAAGTTAAGCCTTCCTATGGATTACAGGATTCAGAAATTGAGTCTATGTTAAAAGCCTCCATGGAGTTTGCAGGTGAAGATAAAGACGCACGTAGCCTTCGTGAGCAACAGGTGGAAGCTGATCGTGTGCTAGAAGCGATAGATTCTGCAATGGCGGATGACGGTGAAGAAATGCTTGGGGCTGATGAGCGAGAAAGAATACAGGCTGTTCGAGTAGAGCTGGAACATGCCAGACATAATGCTACTGAAACACAGGAGCTAAAAGATGCCATGGAAAAACTTGAAAAAGTAAGCGCTGATTATGTTGCTCGCAGAATGAATGCCAGTGTACAGAAATCGATGGCTGGACATCAGGTGGAAGAGTTTAAGTAACCTGATGTATTTTAGTTAAACCAGATAATAGAACATTTTATATTTAAAGAGAGATTATAATGCCGCAGATTATTTTTCTGCCACACGAAACACTCTGTCCTGAAGGTGCTGCATTTGATGCTAAGCCAGGGGAAACGGTTTGTGATGCAGCTTTACGTAATGATATTGAAATTGAGCATGCCTGTGAGAAATCATGTGCCTGTACTACCTGCCATGTTTATATACGTGAAGGTATGGATTCATTAAATGAGAATACAGATGATGAAGACGATATGCTTGATAAGGCATGGGGTCTTGATCCTGACTCTCGATTAAGTTGTCAAACTGTAGTGGGGGATACTGACCTGGTTGTTGAGTTACCCAAGTACACCATTAATATGGTCTCAGAAACGCATTAAGTAATTATCAGGAGTTAAAAATGAGCTTAAAATGGATAGATACCCTGGATATCGTATTAGATCTTGATGAAAAGCACCCTGATGTCGATCCGCAATATATCCGTTTTACTGATCTTCATCAGTGGGTATGTGATTTAGAGGAGTTCGATGATGATCCTGAAAAATCCAGTGAACAGATTCTCGAGGCAATTCAGATGACCTGGATTGATGAGAAGGATTAATCTGGTAGCTGTTTACTACTGTAGGAGTGATCTTTAGCTGAAAAATAAAGGCAGTCCGAATCGAGTCGAAAAGCAGCTTAGGTGCTTCACCATCGGGGATAGAACGATGCTTTTTGGCGCTCTGTCCCCTTATTGATGCCATCAAGAGTTGTTGAAGTTGTTCAAAGCTCTGCTAATTCGATCCGAATTACATCCGGGGTCGGAGCTTAAAAAACAAGGTCCAACCCCGGGCTCTATCAAGCATATGTGCATACCACGTATTATTATCGTTAATATCTTTCATATATCACAGAAAACATCACTAAAATCAGTGTTTTATCTAATTAATCGTTTATAATACTCTATTTATATATTAAACGGCTTAGAATCGCCCGAGAATACTGTGAGCACACCTGTAAATTTCCCGCATATCGAAAAAACCAATCTGATGGGGTTAAACCGTCAGGATATGGGCGAGTTTTTCGAAAAATTAGGTGAAAAGCCTTTCCGTGTTTCTCAGGTTACTAAATGGATTCACCAGTTAAATGTCTCTGATTTTGATCAGATGACAAATCTCAGTAAAAAATTACGCGAACAGTTAAAAGAAAAAGCCTGTATAAAGTCACTGGATATAATTGAAGATCAGATATCTACGGATGGTACGCGTAAATGGGCGCTGGGGCTCGAAGATAATAATCGTATTGAAGTTGTTTATATACCTGAAGATGACCGGGGGACACTTTGTATTTCATCTCAGGTTGGCTGTGCACTGGATTGTAGCTTTTGTTCAACTGCCAGACAGGGCTTTAGTCGAAACCTGACGGTTGCTGAAATTTTATCTCAAATCTGGTTAGCTACTCGTTTACTGGATGAAGAGAAAAAGCCTGGTCGTAAAATAACCAATGTTGTTTTGATGGGCATGGGTGAGCCGCTTTTAAACTTTGATAATGTTATGAAAGCAATAGATGTGATGCTCGATGATTTTGCGTATGGTTTAAGTAAACGTAGAGTTACAGTAAGCACGGCGGGTGTTGTGCCTGCTATGGATAAACTTGCAGAACGTCATGATGTGCAGCTGGCTATCTCATTGCATGCAACTCGTGATGAATTGCGCGATGATCTTGTACCTATTAATAAAAAATATAATTTAGAGAAGTTAATACCGGCATGTCAGCGTTTTATGGAAAAACGTTCACCACGTTCAAGGTTAACGATTGAATACGTTATGCTTGCAGGTGTAAATGATACAAAACAGGATGCTGAAGATCTGATTAAAGTGCTCGACGGTATTTCTGTTTTGATAAACCTGATTCCATTTAACCCGTTTCCGGGCTCGGGTTATAAAACATCATCAAATAATGCAGTACATCGTTTTCAGGATGTATTAATGAAAGCCGGTTTGATTACAGTAATCAGAAAAACACGTGGTGAAGATATCGATGCAGCCTGTGGTCAGTTAGTGGGTAAAGTTGAAGATAAAAGCCGACGAGAGAATAAATTTAAAGTACCTAGAATTGGAATGAATACATGATGCGGATGAAGTTTTGGTTTGTGGTTGTTTTGCTTAGTTCTTTGATGGCGTGTGCTTCAACACCGAAAGAGCTGGAAAAAGAAAAAAACGATAAAGAAGCAGCAAGAATTAATGTGAAACTGGCTTCGGGTTATATAAGGCGTGGTGACCTACAGTTTGCACTTGAAAAATTAAAAAAAGCCATTGAGTATGATGATCAGTATGCACCGGGGTTTACATCATTAGCAGTATTAATGACCATGATGGATCGACCAGTTGAAGCAGAAAACTACTATCTTGAAGCTTTAAATATTGATCCCAGAGATCCAAATTTACATAACAATTACGGTACCTTTTTGTGTGGTATAAAAAAATACGATGAAGCAATTGATGAGTTTGAAGCAACTCTGCGTAATCAGTTTTATAAAACACCAGAAGTGGCTCATGCAAATATTGGTTATTGTATATTACAGAGTGAAAAACCCGATTATAAAAAGGCTGAAAAACATCTGCGTAAAGCATTAAAAAGAAAACCTAATATGCCTACCGCTATGTTAGCCATGGGTGAATTAGGTGTGGCCACGAAAAATTATTTAATGGCCAGGGCATATACACAGCGTTTACACTCAATTCAAAAACCTACGTCTGCTAGTATGTGGGTACAAATTCAGGCTGAACATGCATTAGGTGATAAGAAGTATTTTTTACAGGTCTCACGCAAATTACTTGATCAGTTTCCGGATTCAAAAGAAGCCGATAAGTTAATGGAGTTGTCTAATTTATGACGGATAAAAACACAGCTTCAGATAATGTTGAAAATGAAGTGAATGATTTGTTACAAAAAAAGGATTTTGGTTCAGAGTTAAGAAAAGCAAGAGAAAAATCTGGAATGTCTATTTCTGATGTTGCAGATAGTTTACTTATATCTGTTGATATTATAAAAGCAATTGAAAATTCACAGGCTGAAGCCTTGCCCCCTTTAACGTTTACACAGGGTTATATACGAAGTTATGCTCGTATGTTAAATGTTTCAGCTGACGAAATCATTAGTGATTATGCGCAAGTAGCCCCGGATTCTAAACAGTCGTTAACGCCTAATTCTGTATTGCCAGTACAGAAATCCAGTAATGATGCATTGATGAAAATTATCAGTTTTAGTTTTGTGATTTGTGGGCTTATTGTTCTTGTTTTCTGGTTATCTAAAGCTGATTTTAATAATATTGATACGAACATAAAAGATAGTTTGCCTGTATTTAATTCTCCTGAAAAAGATGTAGAGCAGGAACAGATAATAGATATAAATCTAAAAGAAGATCAGGTTTCAGAAGTGATTGAAGTGCCGGATGAAAATGTTGAAGCCGGGGAAGTATCAAAAGAAGTGGCAGTAGAAACATCAGTGATTCAAGAGCAGGTTGACTCTGAATCGCTTGCAGTCGATATTCAGAAAGAACAGAGTCAGTCAGAACAGCATACCATTACTGAATCTATTACAGATGAATTAGTCTTAAGTGCACTGGGTGAATCATGGTGTGAAATAGAAGATTCAACGGGTAAGAGAATGTTTTATCAGTTGCTTAATAGAGGTCAGGAAATCAGATTATCTGGTGTTGCTCCATTTACTGTCTTTTTGGGGAATGCGCCTAAAGTTCGTGTTGAAATTAATAATAAAATAGTCGATTTCGAGAGTTTAATAAATAAAACTAGTAATATTGCCAGCATAGAGATTAGTAAAAATGCTGCAGTAATTAGTTTATCTAATCGTTAATAATAATTGTATGACAAATAAAACAAAACCCGCAAAAGTAAATAAGATTCAAAGTATCAGGGGTATGCATGATGTACTTCCCGAACAGTCGCCACTTTGGCAATTTTTTGAATCGACTGTAAAAAAACTATTACAAAGTTATGCTTACAGTGAAATTCGTATGCCTGTCGTTGAATCTACGGATCTTTTCTGTCGCTCTATTGGTGAGGTTACCGATATTGTTGAAAAGGAAATGTATACATTTGAGGACCGTAATGGTGATAGCCTCACTTTGCGTCCTGAGGGAACGGCAAGTTGCGTGCGTTCAGGTATACAACATGGCCTGTTTCATAATCAGCAACAACGACTCTGGTATATGGGGCCAATGTTCAGGCATGAACGTCCACAAAAAGGGCGTTATCGCCAGTTCCACCAGGTAGGCATTGAAACATTTGGTATGTCGAGTGCTGATATTGATGCTGAGCTCATATTGATGTCTGCACGGTTATGGAAACTTCTGGGAATTAAAGATGTACGGCTCGAACTCAATACATTGGGTACATCCGAGTCTCGTGCAGCTTATCGTCAGGTTCTTGTTGATTATTTGAATCAGCATAAAGAAATTTTAGATGAAGATTCTCTGCGTCGACTGGAGTCTAATCCATTACGTATCCTGGATAGTAAAAACCCGGCTATGCAGGAGATGATAGACGCTGCTCCTGATCTGATGGATTATCTGGATGAAGAATCTAAGGATCACTTTAAACAGTTAACAACAATGCTGGATAATGCCGGTATTGAATATAATATTAATTCACGGCTTGTAAGAGGGCTTGATTACTATTGCAAAACCGTATTTGAATGGGTGACAGATTCATTGGGTGCCCAGGGTACAATTTGTGCTGGTGGCCGATATGATGGTCTTGTTCAGCAGCTGGGTGGTAGAGAAACACCAGCAGCAGGTTTTGCAATGGGAATAGAGCGTATACTATCGTTACTTGAAGATGCTGGCATGCAGGTAGATAATACGCCAGATATTTATATAGTATTGCAGGGTGATGATGCGCAACTTCAAGGCTTGTCGTTTGTCGAATCACTGCGTGATCAATTACCTGATATTAATATTCAGACAAATTGTGGTGGTGGTGCTTTTAAAGGCCAGATTAAAAAAGCCGATAAGTCAGGTGCAAAAATAGCACTGATAATGGGCGATGATGAGGTGGCTAATAATACCGTAAGTATTAAATTATTACGTGAAAAAGCTGAGCAAATTACTGTTACACACTCTGAGTTGGTAGCAGCAATAAACAAAATTTTATAAATTTAAATATTAGAGATAATTATGGATTACGAAACTGAAGAACAACAACTTGAAGCTATTAAAAAATGGTGGAAAGAAAATTCAAGTACAGTTGTTATGGGGATTGCAGTTGGTGTGGCATCTATATTTGGCTGGCAGTTTTATCAGACTGATAGTATCAACCATACAGAACAGGCCAGTGTACTTTATGAGCAGGTTTTGATTCAGTCTGAAAACCCGTCAAAAATAAATGATCAACTAGCAAGTGTTAATCAGTTAGAAGCTGAATTTAAAGATACACCTTATGCAAGTTTATCTGCGCTGATTATAGCTAAGCAGCATATTGCTGCTGGTCAGGATGATAAAGCACAGCAACAGTACCAGTGGGTTATCGAGAATGCGAATCAGGATGAATTGAAATATCTTGCAAAAATCCGACTGTCACGTTTATTGCTTACAAATCAGCAGCACGACAAAGCTTTAGTCCTGCTAAATGAAACATATCCAGAAAATTTTAATGCAATGGTGATGGAGCTTAAGGGCGATGTGTTATCGACTCAGGGCAATAAAGCTGAAGCAAAGAAAGCATATCTGGAAGCATTGTCATTTAGTAAATCACCTAATCGATGGTTGCAGCTTAAAATTGATGATATTGGTGGTAGCGCCGTAGATTCTAAAGCATCAACAGGTACTGAACCGTCAGCATGATTCGTGTAATTATTGTTTTTCTAAGCGCTTTTCTTGTTTCAGCCTGTGGTGATTCTGATAACTCTGAGCCACCCGCTGAACTTGTTGATTTCGAAGAAACGCTTGATATCAATGAGTTGTGGAGTGTTGATACCGGAAGTGGTGTAGATCAACTGTTTGTTAAGTTATTTCCACTCATACTTGATGATAAAGTTATTGTAACTGACCGAACGGGTTATGTTTCTGCTTACGATTTAAATTCAGGTGATAAACTCTGGGATACAGAGCTTAATCTGACAGTTAGCGGTGGTGTTGGCGGTAATAACACTCATTTAGTTATAACAAGCCGCAATGGTCATGTTATTTTACTCAATTCTAAGGGAGAATTAATCTGGAAGGTCGATGCTTCTTCAGAGGTGTTAATGCCTGCACAGATTGCCGGTAACTTAATAATAATACGTTCTGTTGATGGAAGAATATCTGGATTAAGCCTGGCAGATGGAAGTGAAAAGTGGACTTATAAACGTGATGTTCCAGCATTGAGTTTACGTGGTAATAGTGTACCGATTATTAAACAGGGTTACATATTTAATGGTCTTGATAATGGTCGTCTGGTAACGCTTGATTTATTAGACGGGCATACCGTTTTTGATCTGGCTGTAGCATCTCCTAGTGGACGATCTGAATTAGAGCGCCTTGTTGATATTGATGGGCATGCGGAGATAGTGCGCGATATACTATATATGAGTAGTTATCAGGGGCGTATTGTCTCTATTGATATTAGAAGAGGGCAGTTAAGCTGGAGTCGTAAACTGTCAACTTATAGTGGAGTTAGTCATTCAGGTTCCGGTTTGTTTATTAGTGATGATAAAGATTCTATCTGGAGTCTGGATTCAACAAATGGCGCTACATTATGGAAGCAGGATAAACTAAAAGCACGGGCGATTACCCGTCCGATTGCTATAAAAAACTCTATTGTGGTTGCCGATTATGAAGGTTATCTACATTTTTTATCTCCTTTTGATGGACATTTTCAGGCCAGAATCGAAACCGATGACTCGGGTATCATTATCCCGCCTATAGAGCATAATGGGCGTTTGTATGTTATTACTCGTGATGGAGAGTTATCTGCTTTTGAAATTGAAGCAATACAGGATTGAAGTATAAAAGTCTGACAGCCTTTAGCTAAACCCTGTTAAGGTGATTTGCTATGTAATGGTAAATACTGGCTGCATCAATATTTTTTGCCTATAATCTTTAAAAATCGAAGTATATCCAGTTGAATCAACTTCTAACTGATTTGTTTGTCTGGATTAATAATAATTATAAAAGGATAAATATGAGCACAAAAAAAATCAGTATCTCTGAAATATTATTATGGCTATGTGTCTTAGTTTTAATAATGATCTCTCTTACCCCCTTTGCGCTTGGTTTTAAAATAAAATCAGATTATGCCGCATTAATTAATAACCTTTCTGACGTGTCGCAGCTAGATTTTGAACTGGTTCAATATGAGCAAGGGTTATTTTCATCTGAAGCAATATTGGCGGTCACTATTCCAAATATGCCGGAACAGATTCAGTTTAAAGAGCAGATTATTCATGGGCCTGTTTATTTTGGTTTATTGAGTCAGGGTAAATCTCCACTGGCTGCAGCAGTTGTGAAAGGTCAGTTAGATGTTTCTCCATCTCAACAACCAATGATTGAGAAAATATTCTCTGATAATAACCCGCTTGTATATCAAACTATCATTGATTTTTCTGGTGAGGTTAATGCTCAGTTTTATATTCCTGCTGTAGATACTCAGTTTGAAGATGAATTTGGCCCTGTGAATATTCAGTCTGGTGGTCTTATTATGAATGAACATTTTTCATCTATAACTGGCCAGATCAAGGGTGATATTCAGATTCCAGCATTTAAGGTTAAATCTGAATTATTAACCATGAGCGCTGAATCTATAGCAATGAGTTTTTCAGGTGCTATGGGTGGCAATGACATCATGATGGGTGATTCAGTTGTATCAATGAGTTTACTTGATATGGATTCCGGTGATGATCAATTTGCTTTACGTGATTTGGTTGTACGATCTGTATCTTCTGAGAATGCAGGTTTGATTAATTCTAATAGTCGAATAGAAGCGCGTGAGTTACTGGCATCCAATCAGAAATTTGGGCCTTTAGTGTTAAATATCAGTGTTAATGGTATCAATGCTGAAAGCTTAAATCAGTTACAGGAAATTCAGGCAGACGTTGATGAAAAGCTTCAACAGGGTTTACCGCCTGAGCAGGTTAATGCCATGATGACTGGACAGATTATGGGTATAGTTCCAGACTTAATAAAGCAGGCTGAAGTTAAAATTAATCCATTAAGTGTGAATAGTGAGTTGGGTAAACTGGAAGCAGATCTGGATTTTACTCTCGATGGAATTGATTCAGATACACCGGCCGATCCTGCATTTTTACTGGGCGCAATCAGTCTTGATTTTAATGTATCAATTGATGAGACGTTATTGAAACAGTTTATTACCTGGGAGCTTGAAAATAACCAGCAAACAGATGTCTATCTTGGTTCTGAGTTAAGTAAAAAAACAGAGTCTGAAGTGCCAGTAGATCAGAAAGTATCTGAAAACATTCAGGGTATGTTAGACGAGAACTGGATAGTCATGAATGAAGGTGTTTATCTGACTAAAATTAGCATGCACCAGGGTGAATTGATTATTAATGATAAAGCGGTTGATCCAATGCAACAAATCATGTCTACCATGGGTGGTGGAGCGACTCCTTAATAACATTGATCATTGCTGTGTTGTCAGGATATCTAACGGATTTGATATAATTCTGATTCAGTCACTAATATACGTTAAAATACAAACAAGGGGCCTGTTACAGGCCCCTTGTTGTTTATTGTTATCTTCTGGAAAAATTCTATGTTACCTGTAATTGCGCTTGTTGGACGTCCCAATGTTGGAAAATCCACACTGTTTAATGTATTAACGAAAAGCCGTGATGCGCTGGTTGCAGATTACCCGGGTTTAACACGTGACCGTAAATATGGTCATGGTCAGTACAATGAAAATAGCTATATATTGATTGATACGGGTGGTTTAAGTGGTGAGTCAGAAGAGATTGATGAGCATATGGCTCGTCAGACACTGTTAGCAATAGACGAGGCTAACATCGTCCTGTTTATGGTTGATGGCCGATCAGGTATTACCGCTGCGGATGAGGGTATTGCAAGGCAAATTCGTCGCCTTGGTAAAAATATACATCTGGTAATAAATAAAACAGATGGTATTGATGTTGACACCGCTCAGAATGATTTTGCCAGTCTTGGCTTTCCAGAATCTTATCCTATTGCGGCTGCACACAAAAAGGGTGTAACACAACTGGTTGAGAATTTACTCGCTGACTGGCCTGAATGGGAAGAGGATCTTGATAATAAATATAGTGGCATCCGGGTGGCCATTGCAGGCAAACCGAATGTGGGTAAATCGACTCTAATTAACAGAATGTTAGGTGAAGAGCGTGTTGTTGTGATGGATATGCCCGGCACAACGAGAGACAGTATCTATATTCCTTTTGAGCATGATGGCCAGGAATATACATTGATTGATACAGCAGGTGTAAGGCGTCAGAAGAAAGTTAAAGAAACCGTTGAAAAATTCAGTGTGATAAAAACATTGCAGGCTGTTGATCAGTCAAATGTAACAGTCATTATGATTGATGCAAGAGAGGGCATAACTGATCAGGACTTACATCTTCTTGGTTATGCGATAGATTCTGGTCGAGCACTTTTAATTGTGGTTAATAAGTGGGACGGTATTGAAGATTATAAAAAAGATGAAATAAAGGAAGAGCTGGAGCGCCGCCTTAGTTTTGTTCAGTTTGCGGATATTTATTTTATATCTGCTTTACATGGATCGAATGTAGGTCTTCTTTACCGGGCAATTAATAAAGCGTATGCGTCTGCCTTTAAAGATATGTCTACCTCAGAATTAACTCGTATTCTTGATAACGCGGTACAGGCACATCAGCCACCGACTATGAGGGGGCGACGAATTAAATTACGCTATGCGCATCAGGGGGGTAAAAATCCACCTATCGTAGTCATTCATGGTAATCAGACTGATTTATTACCCAAGTCTTATACCCGATACCTGATGAACCATTTTATTGAAGCTCTAAAGCTTATTGGTACACCAATGAGAATGGAGTTTAAAACCAGTGATAATCCTTATGCGAAGCGATCTAATCCTCGTGCACCTGCTAAAAAACCTGGAAAAACACCTTTTAAGAAAACAATTAAGAAAAAAAATAAGGTAAAAACCAGAGAGCATGCCCGCCATAAATAATTATATTCGAATGTACTAAGTTGTTTTAAATCAACATGTTACCGCTTCTTTGTGTAAAGTATTTTCAATAAAAGCGTTAGTGTTTTGATTTATTATGAATATATATTATGTAATGCTTATTTGACCTATTCTATTTTATTATCTATATTCGGATTAATTCTAATAATTTCAGATGTATACAGACTCTTTTTAAATACTAAATTAGTATTTGATAAATAACAATAACGAGGCTATAGAATGAAAAGAGCAATAATTCCGGTTGCCATCGCGGCAGCATTAAGCTTTTCACAACAGGCTAATGCCCTTGAATGGGATGGATTCTTAACAGCGGGTTTTTCAGTGCATGATCAGGAAGATGCAACTTATCTTGATACCATTACAGATGATGTACGTTTTGATAATGACTCAAAATTCGGTTTACAGGTGACAGCTGATGTTGCTGAGAATATGCAGGTTGTAGCTCAGATTTTAGCTGCAGGTTCAGATGAAAATTTTGATCTTGATGTTGAATGGGCATATCTAGACTGGGTTTTTAACGATACATTTAGTTTGCGAGGCGGTAAGGTAAAAGAACCAGTATTTTTGATATCAGATTATATAGAAGTGGGTTATGCATATCCCTGGATTCGACCACCTCAAGAGGTTTATCGAAACAATCCAATAAACACAATTAATGGCTTAGAAGCGCTTGTGCAAATGGATGTTGCTGGAATGGGATTAACTATTCAGCCATATATTGGTTCAAATACTGAAGGTGTTCCAGGGACTAATGGAGCAGTACAATTCGAGGCTACAAATTTTTATGGTGCTGCTATTCAACTAGCATCTCGTACCTTTACTTTTCAGGTCAGTTTATTACAGACGGACGTAGAAACAATTAATGTAAGCGGTAATCCAGCATTTAATCCTTTTGCAGCTGTTGGTGATGCGCAGTTAATTAGTGCTGGCCTTTCTACAGATATAAACAACTTTGTAGGTTATGCTGAATTTGTTACACGTGATATTTCAGATCAGGCGATGGAAGCTATCTTCCCTGATCAGGATGCCTGGTATGTAACAGTGGGTTATCGTATGGGTAATTTTATGCCTCACTTAACGGTTGCTAATTCTGAAGCCGAGCCTCTAGCTTCACTTGGTGCTAACCCTGGTGTATCTCAGGACTCAGTCACACTAGGATTACGTTACGAAATTAATGACAGTGCTGCATTTAAATTCGAAGTTCAGTCAATTGAGCCTGATCTAGCAGCCGGTAGTGTTGGTTTACTGAGTAATACACCGACTGATTTCGTACCAGGTGACAGTGTGACTTTAATCAGTGCAGCGGTTGATGTTATTTTCTAAATAACATTGATTAAAATAAAAATTATTATAACGAAATACAGTTAAGTAGAACTCTCCATAAATGACTATGGAGAGTTATCACGAAAAGGATTTCAATTGTTTGTGGAATATGTGATATATGCGAACTCTATTTATCTCCATTTTTAAAATAAGCCTGATTTTTGGCTTGTTAGTGCCAGTAACTTCATTTGCTGAAATGCCTATTTATTTCTCTGATGTATCTGCTGGTATCTTTCGGTTTCAGATAAAACTGGCTGAGCAGGGTAACCCTGAAGCACAATATAAAGTCGGTGAAATGTTTGAAATGGGCACGGGTGTTTCTAAAGATGCTCAGAAAGCCCAGGTCTGGTTTGAGAAGGCTGCAGCTCAGGGACATAAAAAGTCCGGCTATAAGTTACTCTATCTTGAAATTCAATCAAACGGTTTAAATGATTTTACCAAGTCTCAATTAGGTAAATTGCGACAGGAAGCTGCTTCTGGTAGTGCTAATGCGCAGTATTTTCTGGGTAAAATGTACTCTGCAGGGGTGGGTGTTCCTAAAAGTCTGAATAATGCCTTAACCTGGTTAAATAAAGCTACGTTTAATGGTGTACCTGAGGCAGAGCACGAAGCAATAAGTGTAGAAGAGGAATTAGCACGCATAAGAGAAAGAGAAGCTAAAAAACGTGCAGGTGCGCTAGAAGCATCTAAAAAACGTAAAGCTGAAGATGCGCGTCTAAAAGCAGTAAAACAAAAAGAAGACGAAAAGAAACGAAAAGCGGCAGCCGCAAAACGTAAATCTAATAAAGATGCTGAAGCAAGACGAACGTCTGAACAACGTAGGCGACTTGAAGAAGACAGAAAAGCGATTGCTGATGAAAAAGCCCAGTTAGAAAGAGATCGTCGGGCTGCAGATGCTGAAAAAGCCAGAAAAGCTAAAAAAGAAAAAGATGCAAAAGCAAAAGAAAAAGCATCATTTGAGTCTGATCCCTGTAAAGGTAAGTCAGCCAGGTTCCTGTCTACCTGTAGGTAGGTAAGCATTTAAAACGTTATAATTAAAAAGGGTATCGTAAGATACCCTTTTTTGTGGCTTGCATAACAAGTTTTAATATCACTCATTTAGAATATGTTACTCATATTAAATTACCTGTATTATGTGCTTTTATCTAAAAAGTCCTTTCAAGACACTCTCCTATGTCAAAAAAGAAACAATCAGTACGTAAAAATAGCCCTAAAAAGAAAAAATCAAAGAAACCCCAGAAAAGAACAGGAATATTAAAGTTAGTTTCAAACAGGTATTCAGTTTCTTTTTTTATAATTCTGCTGCTTGCCTTTGCAAGTTATCTTGTATATCTGAATATTAAAATTACAGATAAAATGTCTGGCCGTATCTGGTCGTTGCCTTCCCATGTATATGCTCGCCCTTTAGAGTTATATCAGGGTAAATCTATATCTATCAAACAATTCAAAACAGAATTAAAGCAAACAGGTTATATACAGGTTAGTAATCGACCTACAAAGGAAGGTCAGTATCGCATTTTAAATAATTCTCACTTTGAATTAATTAGTCGTGATTTTGCATACTGGGATGGTTTACAAAAATCTCAGGGAATTAGATTAAGCATTTATAACGATCAGATAAGTGCTTTACATAAACTTTACTCAGATGAAAGTCTGGCTCTTTTTAGAATGGAACCAGTCAGAATTGCAGGTATATATCCTTCTACCAAACAGGATCGACAGTTAATTAAACTGGATGAGGTTCCTGACGATCTTGTACTTGCTTTATTAGCTGTCGAAGACAGGCGTTTTTACCAGCATTGGGGGCTGGATCCGCGTTCAATCATAAGGGCGATGCTGGCTAATATTATGGCTGGAGGAACAGTGCAGGGTGGAAGCACACTGACACAG
The DNA here is from genome assembly GCA_003349885.1 of endosymbiont of Galathealinum brachiosum. Taxonomy (NCBI): domain Bacteria; kingdom Pseudomonadati; phylum Pseudomonadota; class Gammaproteobacteria; species endosymbiont of Galathealinum brachiosum. The sequence goes on from QFXC01000008.1 coordinate 16,314, forward strand.
CAATTGGTTAAAAATCTTTTTCTATCACCTGAGCGAACACTAACAAGAAAAATTAATGAAGCCTTAATGGCTTTATTGTTAGAAATTAATTATGACAAATCTGTGATTTTAGAAACTTATATAAATGAGGTGTACCTAGGGCAGAATGGTGCACAACAGATTCACGGTTTTGAACTGGCTAGCCAGTATTATTTTGCGAGTTCATTAAAAAAATTAAGACGTGATCAAATGGCTATGCTGGTAGGGCTTGTAAAGGGGCCTTCATGGTATGCACCAAGGAGACATGAGAAAAGAGCCAAAGAAAGGCGTAATCAGGTTTTAAAGTTAATGCTTGAGCAGGGGGCATTAAGTCAGGCTCAATTAAATAAATACGTTGCCTTAAATTTAGACCTTGCCAATAAACCACGTTTTTCAGCTAATAAGTTTCCTGCATTAATTGATCTTGTTAAGCGTCAGTTAAAACGTGATTATGATGATAGTGATTTAAAATCATCTGGTTTGAAAATATTTACCAGTATTGATCCGCTGATACAGGCTAAGGCTGAATCGAGTGTAAGTCGTGTAATCAAACAGTTAGAAAAAGATAACAAATCGGTTTCAAATTTACAGACGTCCCTGATTGTAGCTTCAAGCCAGCAGGGTGAAGTTCAGGCAATGGTTTCAGATAGAAAGCCTGACTATCCCGGTTTTAACCGGTCTTTAGATGCTGTACGTCAAATCGGTTCATTAATTAAACCGGCTATTTATTTAACAGCTTTGCAACAACCGGAAAAGTATACTCTGGCAAGTTCACTCGATGACAGTCCATTACACATAAAAACGTCTAAAGATAAAATATGGTCACCGCAGAATTACGATAAGAAATTCACCGGTGATATTTTGTTAATAGATGCACTTATAAAATCACGAAATGTACCAACAGTACGTCTGGGTCTGGATGTGGGGTTGTCAGATATATCTGATACATTACATAATCTGGGTGTTAATAGAAAAATTCCTGCTTATCCGTCTATGACATTGGGTGCGTTTAGTTTGTCACCTTTTGAAGTGGCTAATATGTATCAGACATATGCTGCAAATGGATTTAATGTTCCATTAAAAGTCATACGTGAGGTGTTGAATAAAGATGCATTGCCTTTAAAACGTTATCCATTAAAATCGAAAAAAGCAATAGATGAGCGAGCTGTTTTTCTGGTTAATCATGCTCTTCATGAAGTTACTCAATCAGGAACAGCAAAGTCTCTTGCAAATACATTACAGCCATCTGTGGCTGGTAAAACAGGCACAACAGATGATTTGCGTGATAGCTGGTTCGCCGGTTTTTCTGATGATAAATTAGCTGTTGTCTGGATAGGTCGAGATGATAATGGTAGTACTGGGTTAACAGGTTCATCTGGAGCGCTTAGAATCTGGGCTGACCTGTTCAGTCATCTGGATACACAAAGCCTGACTCTAAGTCCGCCTGAAGGTATTAATAATCAATGGATTGATGGGATAAGTGGTGGTTTATCTAATAAAAATTGTCTGGGTGCGGTAGAATTGCCCTTTATTCAAGGGTCAGAGCCTACAGAGAAAGCCGAATGCAAATCAGCCGGATTTATCGAGCAAATCAAACGTTTCTTCAATTAAAGTCTATTTTACTGTTTGTATTATTTCAGTCAGCATTGATGTGCTTGCCCGGTTGCAGTCCGGTGTCAACGAATGTGAAATCAGTTAATAGTATTTTGCCAGTATCTGATAGTAGCAATTTGCCAGAAGTGATTAAATCATTACTGTCGCAGTCCGATGTGCAATATACAAAAAATGATTTGTCAGGTGCATTAGTGACCCTTGAAAGAGCGATTCGTATTAATCCTCGTTATGCCGAAGTCTGGTCTCGTATGGCGCAGGTTTATTTAAAACAGGGTGATTATGAACAGGCGAAGCAACATGCTAAACGATCTAATAGCGTTATTAAAAATAATATACGGTTAAAAGACTTTAATAATCAAATTATCATTCAACAATCAAATAACATAATTCAGGAGCAATCTGGTGAGTAAGTCTTCTGATCTATTAAGTGAGCAGGGTGTGTTTGCAGAGCTGCTTGATGGTTTTACTGCTCGTTCTGGACAGCAGGCTTTAAGCTCTGCGATTGAAAAGGTTATTGATAAAAAGAAAGTGCTCATTGCGGAAGCGGGTACGGGTATAGGTAAAACATTTGCTTACCTGGTTCCGGCAATTATTTCGAATCGTAAAGTAATTATTTCTACTGGCACAAGACATTTGCAGGATCAGTTATTTCATACAGATATTCCGCTGGTAAAAAAAGCCTTAAAAATAGATTTACCCTGTTCTTTATTAAAAGGACGTTCAAATTATCTGTGTAAATATCGTCTCAATATTGCGCACCAGCAGGCATTTCTAACGCGTGAAACACAGGATCATTTATCAAGAATTCGACAATGGTCTAAATTAACTTATAGTGGTGATCTGGCAGAAATGTCAGAGATTTCTGAGGATGCCAGAGTCTGGCCTATTGTCACATCGACTCCTGATAATTGTCTGGGGGGCGAATGTACTGATTATTCAGAGTGTTTTGTAGTTAAAGCACGAAAAGATGCTCAGGAAGCAGACGTAGTGGTTGTTAACCATCATCTTTTATTGGCTGATATGGCAATAAAAGAAGAAGGCTTTGGTGAATTATTACCTGCGGCTGAAACTTTTATTATAGATGAAGCGCATCAGTTACCAGAAGTTGCTTCTCGTTTTTTTGGAAAAGGATCAAGTAGCAGACAGATAAATAATTTGATTAGTGACTGTATAGCTGAACAGGTAAAAGACGCACCTGAAGTAACAGAAATTCGTGATGCCTGTGATGAATTAAAAACGAAAATGGCTCAGTTCCGGCTTGCTTTCGGAACAGATAATCAACGCGATAGCTGGGCTAAAATAAGGTATAAACCTGCTCTGCAAAAAGCCAAAGAAAACCTTTTAAGTGATTTTCAGAATCTAACGGATATTCTTCAGGATGTAGCAGATAGAGGAAAAGGCCTGGAGCAGTGCGCTGTTCGATGTCTGGAAATTTTTCAGGCATTTAATGCTTATGGCGAAGAAGCATCTGATGAAATTACATCAATTTTCTGGTACGAAACATACAGCAAAGGTTTTGTTTTACATTCTACTCCTATCGATATAGCTGCATTATTTAAACAACAACGAGATGCTTTACCCGGTAGCTGGATTTTTACTTCTGCAACACTGGAAGTTGGTCATGATTTTGATCACTTTGCTCAGCGTTTAGGGCTTGATTCATATGAGCAAGGTAACTGGAATAGTCCCTTTGATTATCAGCAACAATCATTACTGTTTTTACCTGAAGATTTACCTGAACCTTCGAATTTCGATTACACAGAAAAATTAATACAAAAGGCAATACCGGTATTACAGGCTAGTAAGGGACGCGCATTTTTATTGTTCACCAGTTACCGTGCACTTAATGAAGCCGCTAAACTATTAGAAAGAAAAGTAGATTACCCAATTTTAATTCAGGGTAGTTTACCCAAGCACCAGTTACTCGAAAAATTTAGAGAGCTGGGCAATGCTATTTTACTTGGTACGAGTAGTTTCTGGGAAGGTGTTGATGTTAGAGGTGAGGCATTGTCTTGCGTTATTATAGATAAATTACCTTTTGCATCCCCCGGTGATCCTGTCATGCAGGCGAGGTTAGAAGGTATTCGTAAGCAGGGTGGCAACCCCTTTATGGATTATCAGTTACCTCAGGCTGTGATTTCCCTTAAGCAGGGTGCGGGACGATTAATTAGAGATATGAAAGATTATGGTGTTCTTATGATTGGTGATAACCGTCTTAAAACTAAACGTTACGGAAAAGTGTTTATTGAAAGTTTACCTGATATGCCACGTAGTAATCGATTAGAAGATGTTCAGGCATTTTATCAATCATGGGATGATAGTTAATTGTTATTGAGCCTTTAATAAGTGACTGGTAAATATATTTCATTCCAATTAATGCGTATTAAGAGATATTAAATAAATTATGAAAATTCTGGCAATTGATACTGCAACAGAAGCCTGCTCAGCCGCGCTTTATATTGATGGGGTCATTACTGAAGAATATCAGCTGGCTCCCAGGGATCACACCAAACTCATCCTTAAAATGGTTGAGTCCTTATTAGAGCAGGCAGAGCTTAAACTGACAGATCTGGATGCCCTGGCTTTTGGCCGAGGGCCCGGGTCATTTACAGGTGTGCGAATTTCAACGGGTGTTATTCAAGGGCTCGCTTTCGCCAGTGATCTTCCCGTTTTACCCGTTTCTACTCTAGCTGCTTTAGCACAACTTGCTTACGACAATCATGGTTATAAAGCAGTGCTCTCAGGAATAGACGCAAGAATGGGAGAGATATACTGGGGGAATTACCAGTTAGGCGAAAATGCTTTAATGGCATTAACGGGTGATGAAAAAGTGTCCCCGGCACAAAACATTAAATTACCTGTAGATGTATCGCACAAATGTTGTGGAGCGGGTAGTGCGTGGAAGAGTTACTCCCGCGAGTTAAATGAGACGCTGGGTGATCAAATAAATGATACTTATGCTGATTATTTACCCAGAGCATCTAGCATCACTAAACTTGCTGTAGAGGCATTTAATCAGGGTCTGGCGGTAAAGGCAGCTGAGGCATTGCCGGTATATTTGCGTAATGATGTAGCCAGGAAAAAAGCAGATCAATAAAATGACTGGTTGAGCATCCGTCTATGGATGAAAAAGTCAATATAAGGTAATATACCGCGCTTTCATACCAGCTAAAAATAAATTCGATTTATGCTAGAAATAAACCCGATACAAAACATGATTACTGATCTATCTGCTCGTACAGATGATCTCAGGGGGTATCTTTGACTTTGATACCCGTAAAGAAGAGCTAGACGAAGTAAATCGTGAATTAGAGCAACCTGATGTCTGGAATGATCAGGAACGTGCTCAGTCCTTAGGTAAAGATCGCTCAAGACTAGAAGCAATCGTACTTACTATTGTTAATCTTGATAATGGTCTGTCTGATGCCGCTGAACTTCTGGAAATGTCGGTCGAAGAGAATGATGAAGACAGTATTGAGTCTGTCTCACAAGACCTTGCTCAAATGGAAAAAGACATAGAAAAGCTTGAGTTCAGGCGTATGTTTTCAGGTGAAATGGATCATGCAAATGCTTTTCTCGATATTCAGTCAGGCTCAGGTGGTACTGAGGCTCAGGACTGGGCAGAAATGATTTTACGTATGTATTTACGCTGGGGTGAAGCTCATGGTTTTAAAACAGAATTAATAGAAGTGACAGCAGGTGATGTGGCGGGAATAAAAGGTGCTACTATCAGTTTTCAGGGTGATTATGCATATGGCTGGTTACGTACGGAAACCGGTGTACATCGGTTAGTTAGAAAATCACCATTTGATTCAGGTAGTCGCCGTCATACTTCTTTTGCTGCGGTATTTGTATCACCTGAGGTGGATGATGATATTGAAATAGATATTAATCCGGCTGATTTACGTATCGATGTCTATCGTGCATCAGGTGCGGGAGGTCAGCACATTAATAAAACTGAATCAGCTGTTCGTATCACGCATTTACCGACCAATGTCGTTGTACAATGTCAGAATGACCGATCACAACATAAAAATAAAGCCAGTGCGATGAAACAGCTTAAAGCAAAATTATATGAGCGTGAGTTGCAGATTCGTAGTGGTGATCAACAGGCTATAGAAGATAATAAATCTGATATAGGCTGGGGTAGTCAGATTCGTTCTTACGTTCTTGATTCTTCAAGAATAAAGGATTTACGCACAAACGTTGAAACCGGAAATACACAGGCTGTACTTGATGGTGGAATTGATATGTTTATAGAAGCAAGTTTAAAATCTGGCTTATAAATTTTACGCTATAACAATTAACAGAAAATATTAAATATTATGACTGACGAAAATAAAACCGAAGAAACACAACAAGACGAAAACAAGTTAATTGCTCAGCGTCGTGAAAAATTAACAGAAATGCGTGAAAATGGTAACGCGTTTCCTAATGATTTTCGTCGTGATAATTTAGCCGCAGAATTACATGCTGAATATGACGGTAAAACTAAAGAAGAACTTGAAGCGTTAAATATAAACGTTAAAGTTGCTGGCCGTATGATGGCAAAACGTATTATGGGTAAAGCCAGTTTTGCCCAGTTACAGGATATGTCTGGACGAATTCAGTTGTTCTTACAGCGTGACTCTTTACCTGAAGGACTCTATAACGAAGGTTTTAAGAAATGGGATATCGGCGATATTATTGGCGCTGAAGGTGTATTGTTTAAAACAAAAACAGACGAGCTTTCTGTTAAGTTAACTAACATACAGTTGTTAACAAAATCATTGCGCCCTCTACCTGAAAAATTTCATGGTCTGTCAGATCAGGAAACCCGTTATCGTCAGCGTTATGTTGATTTAATTATGAATCAGGAAGTGCGTGATACTTTTCATATGCGTTCAAAAATTGTAACTTACATACGTCGATTCTTTGAAGATCGAGGTTATATGGATGTAGAGACACCCATGTTACAAGGTATTCCTGGTGGTGCGACGGCAAGACCATTTGAGACACATCATAATGCGCTTGATATGCCTATGTTTATGCGGATTGCGCCTGAATTATATTTAAAGCGTTTAGTGGTTGGTGGCTTTGAGAAAGTTTTTGAAATTAACAGAAACTTTAGAAACGAAGGTGTTTCGACGCGACATAATCCTGAATTTACCATGCTTGAATTTTATCAGTCGTATGCTGATTACAACGATCTGATGGATATAACTGAAGCGTTATTACATGGTCTGGCAAAAGATGTAGTAGGTAAAGCGAAGATAGAGTATCAGGGTGATGTGTATGACTTCGGTAGTAAGTTTACACGTCTCTCAGTTTTTGATTCTATTCTAAAGTATAATCCCGAGCTCAAAGCATCAGATATTGACAATATGGAATCGGCTCGTAAAGTGGCTGAAAATCTCGAAATACCATTAAAAGATATTTATGGTCTGGGCAAGGTTCAAATTGAGATATTTGAAAAAACAGTTGAACACCGTTTAATGGATCCAACGTTTATTACTGAATACCCAACTGAAGTTTCACCACTTGCACGTAGAAATGATGATAATCATTTTATTACAGATCGTTTTGAGTTTTTCGTAGGTGGTCGAGAGATTGCAAATGGCTTCTCGGAATTAAATGATGCAGAAGATCAGGCTGAGCGTTTTAAACAGCAGGTGGCTGAAAAAGATGCGGGTGATAATGAAGCGATGCATTTTGATGCAGATTACATTCGTGCATTAGAACACGGCTTACCTCCAACAGCAGGTGAGGGTATTGGTATTGACAGGTTGGTTATGTTGTTAACTGATTCACCATCAATACGTGATGTTATTTTGTTCCCTCATATGCGAGCAGAAGTATAACGGATTTGTGTAGTGTCTGAATTTGATCTTATCAATCATTTTTTTAAATCCACTACAGTTAATCGTGCTGATGTTTTATTAGGTATAGGTGATGACTGTGCAATACTTTCACCACCTGATAATAAAAAATTAGCTGTTTCCACTGATACATTAATAAGTGGTGTGCACTTTCCAGAATCAGCAAGTGCGGAAGATATCGGTTATAAATCCCTTGCAGTTAATTTAAGTGATTTAGCTGCAATGGGTGCAGAGCCTGCATGGGTGAGTCTTGCAATAAGTTTACCTGAAGCAAATAAAGTCTGGTTAAAAAACTTTATATCAGGTTTTAATGAACTTGCTGAAAAGTTTAATGTTGCTTTAATTGGTGGAGATACAACACAGGGCCCGTTAAGTGTAACGATAAATGTCACTGGCTTTGTAGATCCAGATAAAGCACTAAAAAGAAGTAATGCCAGTCCTGGTGATTTTATTTTCGTAACAGGAGATATAGGTGATGCCCACTTAGGGCTTAAATCGATTTTAAATGATAATTTTAATAATCGACTTACGAATCAGCAGATATCATATTGTGAAAAAAAATTAAATCGACCACAACCAAGATTTGACGCAGGAAACCAGTTAAAGACATTTTCAGCTTCTGCTATTGATATCTCAGATGGTTTATTGGCTGATTTGAGTCATATATGTAAAGCTAGTAATGTGGGGGCGGTGTTAAATATTGATAAAATACCTGTTTCTGACGCTTTATTAAATTATTATCAGGATAAACCGGACTGGCATAGTGTGCTTACTGCGGGTGATGATTATGAGTTATGTTTTACCTGCCCGAAAAGTCAGTCTTTTGAGATGCAAAAAATCATGAAAGAAAATAATGTCACTGTTAGTTGTATAGGTGAGATTTCCGAAAATACTGAAATTATCTGTAAGTTAAATAATCAGAAATTAGATTTTGAACAAACTGGATATAATCATTTTTAATGAAAAATAATATAAAGATTCCGTTTTCATATATGAAAAACCCGGTGCATCTTGTTGCTGTAGGTTTTGGTTCAGGTTTAATGCCAAAAGCGCCAGGTACATTTGGAACGCTTGCAGCAATTCCTTTGTATCTAGTGATTAGCCAGTTTGATTTATGGTTGTATCTGGCACTTACCGTTATCGTAACAGTGTTAGGTGTATTTATTTGTGATTACACAAGTAAAGCCCTTGGTGTTCATGATCATTCAGGAATTGTGATTGATGAAATTGCTGGATATTTTATTACTATGATTGCAGTGCCATTTGACTGGTTATGGATTGTCGTTGGTTTTGTGCTTTTTCGATTTTTTGATATCTTAAAACCCTGGCCTATATCGTGGTTAGATAAAAATCTGCACGGTGGACTTGGTATTATGCTTGATGATGTTCTAGCCGGATTTTTTTCATTATTATGTTTGCATATTATTATTTCTATTAGCTGATGTTAATAAGTATGAAAATAACTAAATTCATTTATTTAATGTGTGTTTTTCTTTTAAGCTTTTCTGTTTTAGCCGCAGATAAGATTGAAGTACAGGCATTAATGCCCGGTATGGTCGTATTATTGATTGATGATAGCCGTGTAACATTAAAAACTGGCGATCAGTCACAGGGTGTAAAACTAATATCTGCAACGTCTAAAATAGCAGAGCTTGATGTTGATGGTGTTAAAAAGTTTTATCAAATGGGTACAACTGTTAGCACTAGCTTTAAACAACGAGAACTAATAACAGAAAGAATAGTGCTTAATAAATACGGTATGTTCAAAAGTTTTGGTACCATTAATGGGCAATCGGTAAAGTTTCTAATAGATACAGGTGCAACTAGTGTAGCTATGAGTGCTAAACAGGCACGTAAACTCGGTATTCAATATCGTATTGAAGGATCTGAAACAAGAGCAAATACGGCTTCAGGTATAGCTAAAGGCTGGTTGGTTACGCTTAAATCAGTTCGATTAGGTAAGTTGCTTGAGCGTAATGTTCAGGGAATGGTGATTGATGGAGATTATCCTCAAGAGGTTTTGCTGGGTATGACTTTCCTAAATAGAATGAAAGTCGAAAATGAGACCGGTATTATGAAAATTACGCGTAAAAAGTAATCGTGAATTTTTTAATTTATTAAGCAGGTTTAGCTTTCAGTTTTAAATCGTAACGTGTTTTTATACCCTGATAAAGTCCGCAATAAATAATGTTCATTGTTGAGATAACAGGAATAGCCACAACCATTCCAATAAAACCAAATAAATTTCCAAATATTATAATACCCACAATAACAACTAACGGGTGCAGGTTTACTGCATTTGCGATTACGGCTGGAATAACAATTACATTATCAATTATCTGAGCAATCAGTATAACGGATATGGCTGCGCCAAGTAGCCATGGTTCGAATGGCACATGACCTAAAGCGAGTAGTGTGGGTAGAACCATCGCAAGTAAAGGACCGACATAAGGTATAAGGTTGAGTACACCAGCAACCAGGCCAAGTAAAAACGGTGAGTCAAGACCTATAATATAAAATCCTATTGTCGTTACAACACTCATGATGCCTGACTGAATCATGATGCCACGTATATATTCCTGTAGTTGGTGAGCAACTCTGTAATATATTAACCAGCCAAGTTCAAAACTTGAGTTAGGCAGCTTATCCAGTAAGTTATTTCTGAAGTTTCTAAAGTCGCGTATTAGAAAAAAAGTAAAAATAGGAACAAGTATTAATAAAACAGAAAAACTGATCAGCATATTTGAGCCTTCAACTATAGCCGTTTTACCCAGATCATTTGCCTGATTAAAAAAATGCTCAGTCAATCCACTTGATTGCATTTCAAGACCTAAAGATGAAATGATATGCTGACTAAAATCATTGCCCATGGTTGTTATGGTTTGCCATACAACAGGTAGTTGAGATTGTAGTGATGACAGTTGTGCTGTTAAATTAGGTAATATTAAAGAAAAACATATGCCACCGATGGCTACCAGAATTAATAATACACTGAGTGATGCTGCATTGCGTGATAAGCCATGCCGTTCAAAAATTTCTGAGATAGGTTCGAGTAAAGCATAGAGTGTAAATGAAATAATGATTGGTAAAATTAGAGATGCTAATAAAATTGCCAGTATTGCGATAACACTGCAAATCAAGCTAAATACAAACAGAGTTCTACTTAATGGATGTTGTGTAAGTGTTTGTATCATTTGATCTAATTGTTTTGTAGGGAGAGTAATATATTAGTATGACGTAACCTTGCAGCTAATACGGTTGCAATATTCAGCATAAATTGTGCGCCGCTTTTTGGTGATCGCTTAACCCATTCTTCAAGGTCTGAGCGCAAAAAGAAGATAAGTTCGGAATCTTCTGCTGCAATTGCATCAGCGGTTCGAGGTTCATCTATGATCAGCGCAATTTCACCAAAGAAATCACCTGAGATTAATTCAGCTAGTAACTTGTCCACAGCTTTGATTTCTATGCCGCCACTTCTAATTAGGACAATACTGGCTCCAATATCTCCGCTATTAAATACCAGTTCACCTTTTTTATAATGTCGAGGATGCATGGTTTTAACCAGTTCACGACATTCACGTTTAGTTATTTTGTTAAAAAGCGGAGTCGACATCCACATATCGGTTACTTCAGATGTACGATCTTGTTTGTGTCGAAACAGGTTTTGCCAGAAAGGGTGTTGTGAGCTCATTTAAAATTTATTTTTATTATTATCGGTTACTAGAAGTATATATAAGTGTAGCAGGTCTAAATTTAAATATTATCTGAGGTTCACAGACAGGGGGAGTACTTTTAAATAACTTCCTGGCCATTATCTTTTAACATTCTACAAAGCTGAATCAGGGGTAATCCAATTAATGTATTTGGGTCATCGCCACGCATGCTTTCAAACAGACTTATGCCAAGTGCTTCAGATTTAAAGCTTCCTGCGCAATTATAGGGCTCTTCACGTTTTAGATAGTTGTCAATTTCACTATCTGTTAATTGACGAAATTTAACAATAAATGGATCACAGATAGTTTCTGAATGACCTGTTTTGCTATTGAATAAACATAAACCGGTATAGAAGGTAATAGTTTGACCAGATGCTTCTTTTAACTGCTGAAAAGCAACTTCATATGAACCTGGTTTGTGTAACACTTTGCCGTTTAGCGCAGCGCTCTGGTCTGATCCAATTATAAGCGCTTCTGGAAATTTAGAGCTTAGTGCTTTAGCTTTACCTTCAGATAAGCGTTTAACCATAGCTTCAATCGATTCATCTTTTAGAGGCGTTTCATCAATATCTGGTGAATCAGTGTCAAATTGCAGGTGTAATTTCTCCAGCAATGCTTTACGGAAAGGGGAGCTTGAGGCTAAAACGAGTTTCATGATGATTTATGGCTTTGTTAAAAAGACGGCATAATACCCTGTCTAAAACTATGATTATAGTTCTTGCAGTGAGTATCTTTACTTAAGTTGATATTTTACACTCTTTTATGATATTTGGGCCGTATAGGCAGGGGGGCAGAGTAAAAATTGACTCCGTGCCCGGTTATGCGACACCGATAATGAAGTATTTAATTATTACACCTCTACTCATACATACTTAATACAACTTGTAATTTGATTGTGATTTAATCAATTGAGGCTTATCAATAAACTAGATTTGTAAAATAATCGGAAATGCTTGAAAATAAAGGGAATTTCTTTGACAGCAGGGCGATTTATAGATAGAATCGCGCGATTATTATGAACCAGACACTACCTGTCCATCTGAACTTCGCTCAAAAAGCCAAAATTGGTTTCGAAATTCAGGGAAAATTGCCTATTAAGCAGCTAAAGAGGCTTTCTGAGTCTTTGTTGTCTAATGATGGGGATCTGACGGTTGAACTTAAGTTTGATCGAATTGGTCCGGTACCATTTATTGTTGGTCATATTACTGCACAGTTAGAGCTCAAGTGTCAGCGCTGCATGCAGTCAATGGCACACCCGGTGGATTTACATTTCAAACTGGGTATGGTTCAAAAAGAAGAACAGATAGAAAAGCTACCTGAAGATATGGAGCCCTATCTGATTGAAACGGATAACAACCACTTGCCCGATATGCTGGAAGAAGAGTTGTTATTAGCATTGCCTTTAGTGGCTATGCACGAATTCGATTGCTCTGATTACCTGCAAAAACAGGTGTTAGAGCAACAGGATGAAGTAGAAAAACCTGAAGAGAAGGAAAATCCATTTTCCGTACTCAAGGATCTACTTTAAGAAAACTATTTAAGTTATTGATTTATGTGGTAATTATTACTACTAATTTTTGGAGATTGAAATGGCAGTACAAAAGAGCCGTAAAACACCTTCTCGACGTGGTATGCGTCGTTCTCATGATGCACTAACAACTGCTGCGTTATCAGTTGAGCAAACTACAGGTGAAACTCACCTGCGTCATCATGTAAGTCCTGATGGCTATTTTAAAGGTCGTAAAATTGCACCTGCTACTAGTGAAAGCTAAGTAGTAGTTGTTGTTCGTTACCCGGTAAACAGTTACCGGGTAACGTGCTTAAGTCGTGTTATTTTAAACACGCATGTAGAATCGAGCGTTCGAGTCGGTTTTCACATATTAACTAGCGCATAACAACTATGCATCGTTTTAGCTAATTCGCTAATGACGAATATATATCTTACTAATTAGAGACTTTATGCCTGAATCCCCAATTATTGCTATTGATGCCATGGGTGGTGATATCGGCCCGGAAGTAACTGTTGCAGCTGCTGGTCGAATACTCAAACAGCGTCAGGACGTTAAGCTCATCCTTGTCGGTCTCGAAGACAAGATTAAAGCTGAATTATCCAGACTTAATTTACAGACATCTGATCGGTTGATGATCCATCATGCCTCAGAACTGGTTGGAATGGCTGAAGCACCTGCTCTTGCGCTTAGAAAAAAGAAAGATTCATCAATGCGAGTTGCCATTAACCTTGTCAATGAAGGTAAGGCGAATGCTGCTGTAAGTGCTGGTAATACAGGCGCTTTGATGGCGACGGCTAAATTTGTATACAAAACACTGCCCGGAATTGATCGTCCCGCTATTATGACAACCCTGCCTAATACGAAAGGTCATACTCATATGCTTGACCTGGGTGCGAATGTTGATTCCAGTGCCGAAAGTCTGTTTCAGTTTGCTGTAATGGGTTCAGTGACGGCATCTGCTGTAGACAATGTAGAAAACCCACGTGTGGGTTTATTAAATGTTGGTGCTGAATCTATGAAAGGTAATGCTCAGGTTAAAGCTGCAGAACCTTTATTACAGAATAGTGACCTTAATTACATTGGCTTTGTAGAAGGTGACGATATTTATAACGGTTCGGTGGATGTGGTAGTCTGTGACGGGTTTGTGGGTAATGTATCACTTAAAAGTGCCGAAGGTGTTGCTAAGATGATAGGTCACTTCATGAAGCAGGAGTTTAAGCGTAATTTGCTTACCAAAGTTATTGGCTTAATCGCCATGCCTGTTCTGAAGTCGTTTAAACAGCGAGTTGATCATAGACGATATAATGGTGCGAGTTTGTTAGGTTTAAAGCAAATTATCATTAAAAGTCATGGTGGAGCGGATGAATATGCTTTTGGTAATGCAATAAATGTTGCTATTTTAGAAGCAGAAAAATCAGTGCCTCAATGTATCGAAAGTCACCTTGGTGATTTGTTACAAAATAAATAGATTTTAGAGGTCTCTCTTAAAAGATCTTAATTAACAGGATTGAACGCCTGTCTTAAACACAAGAGCAAATATTTTGAAAAATGCACGAATTACTGGAACCGGAAGTTATTTACCTGAACGCATTATGACTAATGCGGATATGGAAAAAATTGTAGATACTACAGATCAATGGATTCAGGATCGTACGGGCATTAAACAAAGACATATAGCTGCAGATGATCAAACAACCTGTGATCTTGCAGAGCAGGCTGCAATAAAAGCAATGGAAGCTGCGGGCGTAACTAAAGATGATATCGATCTTATTATTGTCGCAACTACAACGCCTGATCAGGTGTTTCCAAGTGTTGCCTGTTTACTACAGAAAAAACTCGATATACACGGTTGTTGTGCATTTGATGTTCAGGCGGTCTGTACTGGTTTTGTTTATGCGTTAGGCATTGCGGATAACTTTATAAAAGCGGGGACTTCTAAGTGTGCGTTGGTTATCGGGGCAGAAACACTCTCCAGAATACTTGACTGGACTGATCGTGGAACCTGTGTGTTATTTGGAGATGGTGCCGGCGCAGTTATTGTTGAAGCGAGTGAAAAACCGGGTATTTTGTCTTCACATCTTCATGCCGATGGCAGTTATGAGCATTTATTGAATGTTCCAAATGGAATTTCGAAAAATCAGGACCGATTTAGAGCAGAGGGTGCACATATCACCATGAAAGGAAATGAAGTTTTCAAGATGGCGGTAAACACATTGGGGCGCATTGTTGATGAAACACTTCAGGCTAACAATATGCAGAAATCAGATATTAACTGGCTGGTACCTCATCAGGCAAATATTCGAATTATTAATGCCACAGGTAAAAAGCTGGGCTTAAATCCTGATCATGTTGTTGCTACAGTAGATAAACATGGTAATACTTCTGCTGCATCAGTTCCATTGGCATTAGATACTGCGGTAAGAGATGGTCGAATAAAAGAGGGTGAAGTTGTCATGCTGGAAGCATTTGGTGGTGGTTTTACCTGGGGTGCTGCACTGGTACAGTGGTAATGAATTTCGAGGGTATAATCCCTGTTATTCAGTGCCAGAATATCGAAAAAACGCTGGATTTTTATCAGCAGGCTTTTCGATATATTATAATTAATAAAACAGAAAACGATACAGGCCTGCAATGGGCTTATATTAAATCAGATAATACGTATCTGATGTTGCAAAAAAGCATAAATTCAGCAGAATCAGCCCTCATTGATAAAATCATATTACATTACTATACTTCTGATGTAACAGCTCAGCACCAGTTTATGGCCGCTAGAGGGTTTAACGTTGGTGATATGGAAGACACAGCGTATTATATAAGACAGTTTTATATTAAAGATCCTGAGGGAAATAAGATTGCAGTAGGGCAAGATTTAAAAAATAAGCAATCATGATGTTTTAATTAAACCAGTGTAATTAGAGAGTATTTATGAATAAATTTACTAAAGTATTAGTTGTATCGTCAATTTTGGCTAACCTGTCTGCCTGTGCGGCATTTACAGAAGTATCTTCCAGTACTAGTTCAACTTCAGATGCTGTCACACCTGATGTAACACTAAATGAATTCGTTAATAAACGTTATGTTGCAATTCGACATGATGCAGCGAATGGTGGCGGTGAAAATCTTGATGCACTTGCTCAGTTATTAGGTGAAAAAGATAAAAGTGCTTTCGCTGATCGAATGCAAACAAACTTTGATAGTATTTTTAAGAATATAGATCAGCCATCAGAAATTCTGGTTAGAATTGAGTTGCAGATGGATATCAAAAAGAGTTAAGTAGTATTTTAGGGCCCGGCGGCATAAAAAATTATGCCGCTTTCGGGTTTTGTGTATGTTTCTGTCATACGCATAAAATGCCCTTAAAGTATAACGCAGTG
The DNA here is from genome assembly GCA_003349885.1 of endosymbiont of Galathealinum brachiosum. Taxonomy (NCBI): domain Bacteria; kingdom Pseudomonadati; phylum Pseudomonadota; class Gammaproteobacteria; species endosymbiont of Galathealinum brachiosum. The sequence goes on from QFXC01000008.1 coordinate 32,402, forward strand.
TAATTAAGGGAGTGGGCATTGTTTAAATTTCAACAAGATGAAAATGCAAAGAGTGCAAATCAGTATCTAGATCAGGATATTAATCGAGGTCTGGCATTACTCGTCCTGATCACAGTATCAATTGTTGGTACAAGCTGGTTGTTTTCATTACCTGTTTACTTCGATATAAAAATTGCAGCACAGATACTTCCGGTTCTGTTCTCATTAACTTTATTATTCACTGTCACTAAAATACAGCATCCGTTATTTAATAAAATTGCACCTGTATTCGCATATTTATTTGTATTTTTCAGCTGGTCTTATGTGATTTTTCTAAATTCAAATCTTAGCCCTGTTGAGCTTGATTCGAGTGCTATTAAGAGCGCTTTAGGCGTTCAGTATTTAGGGGCTTCTTATTCTGTTTATCTTCTTGGTTTGTGTTTTTTGATATTCTGGTTAGGTCGTTATTTTAAATATAGTCTTTATTTGTCATTAGTTTCTGTAGCTTCACTGGTCACGCTTTTGTTGTTGTTTACGGATGCTGAAATTCTATATTTGCTGGCACTTGTCTTGTTGTTTGTTTCAAGCGCTGTGTTTTCTGCGGTAAGTTTATCAGGCATTCAAACTGATGTGAGTGAAACGGATATTCAGACATATAATGAGTCTATTGAAGATACACCTACAGACGATTACTTTCTTCCTTCTGAATTAAAAGAACGAGAAATTAAACCTGAATTAGATATAAATACTTTGCCTTTAAATGAGGCATCTATCACCCATGACTGGGAATTAATATTAAGAGAGCTTCACACGGAGTTGAAAAATACAACTGATGTTGATCAGCTGTTTAAAAGCATGCTTATTTTTTTACACGGTGCGATGGAGTTTGATGCCGCAGCTGTGGGAATGCTTCAGGATAAAAGTATCAGGAAGATTGCTTCTTTAGGTGATGATGAGTATTTACATGCAAAAGCACTTAACTGGACTAATCAGAGAGTTAAAGAGATCTTTTCCCTGCGTGAACCTAAGTTAAGTACTCAAACGCATTTGAGTGCGGATACTGAAAGTGTTACAGATCCAATGCATCGTCTGGATATACCTGTTATTTCAAATAATAAAGTGGTTGGTCTGGTCACTCTTTTTAGAGATGAATTTGTATTCGATATACATGATGTAAAGCTTGCTGCAAGTATTGTTTTTCATAGCATGATTGCATTGAGGCAGGCTCGCTTACAGGATGAGATAAAACGTTTATCTAGTTCATCGGCAGAATCGAAGTTGACACTTTACAGTCGTGAACAGTTTGTCACTAAAGTTAAACCGGTATTTGAAAAGCTATCCAGGCCTCGCGAGTGTTCCCTGTTTATAATTGAGCTTGATAATCTGGATTCCGTGATAGATACCCAGGGTAGAGATGCGGGTGCTCTGTTATTTAAGTCTGCATCTAAAATTGTGATGTCGCATTTAAATCAATGTGATGTGTTTGGGCGTTATGGTAAAGAAGGGTTTATTGTTCTGCTGGATGAAACCGATTTGATGCATGCAAAAGAAATAGCAGAGAAAATAAGAGTTAAAGTTTCACAGTTGAAATTAACATATCAGGATAATGTTCTGTCTACAACAGTTAGTATTGGTTTAACAATTGTTTCAGACCCGGATGAAGGTTTGCCTTCATTAATGCGTAAAGCAGATATGGGTTTGTTTGTAGCAAAAGAAAATGGTAGCAACACAATAAAAGTGAGTTTGTGATTAACAGCTGTTTATACGGAAATATTATATTTCTGAATCCATCTCCATAAAGTTGTTCGATTAACGCCGAGTATTTTTGCAGCTTCTGCTTTGTTTCCGTTACAGCTTTGCATGGCGTTTTGTATTTCATTTATGGTGTTTTCTTCATCGTCTGAAATTTTTATATACGTATTCATATCGGAACAGTATTCGCGAATATCCTGAGGCAGGCTTTCCGGAAAGACAATGCCGTCTTTAGCGCAGATAATTCCATGTTCTACCGCATTTTCAAGTTCACGTACATTTCCCGGCCATGGGTAGTCCATCATCATTCTCATTGAGTCCTGATTGCACTTCATATTATTCGGATAACCTCTGTCGCAAAGTTGAGCGCAGAAATGTTCTATCAAAACTGGAATATCTCCAGGTCTGTCTCGAAGAGAAGGCACTGTTAGGGCTATTACAGCCAGACGGTAATATAAATCAGCGCGAAATTTTCCACTATCGACCATGTCTCTTAAATTTTTATTTGAAGCGGCGATAATTCGGACATCAACTTTAATGGTTTTATCTGATCCAACCATTTCAAATTCCTGTTCCTGAATGGCGCGCAATAGTTTTGCCTGAAGATGAAGTGGAATTTCTCCGACCTCATCAAGAAATAGGGTGCCTTTGTTAGCGCTTTGAAAACGACCTAAACGATCAGAGCTGGCTCCGGTAAAAGCGCCCTTTATGTGCCCGAATAATTCAGACTCAAGTAAAGCATCAGGTATAGCCGCGCAGTTAACTTCTATAAACGCTTCTTTGCTGCGCTGGCTTTGATTGTGTGTTAATCGTGCTAGCTGTGTTTTGCCTGTACCCGATTCACCCTGTAATAATGTAAAGGCATTAGTAGGTGCTATTTGTTGTATTCGACTGATTATTTCAAGCATCTGGGGGTCTTTGCTCGAAAGTTTTGCGCCACTTGGATTGAGTACTGATTGAATATGATGAGAATCGGTCTTGTCACTAAAAAGAAGTAGTCTCTTTCGGTCTTTTGAATCTGTATCTGATATCAGACCGCTGGTTATTTCTATAACTTTATAAGTATCGCCGTGTTTAATTCTTTCTTCAAATGTAACAAAATTACCGCTAGGTTTACCAGCGGCATCAACCTCACCAGAATCAATTGCTGCTCTAAGTAATGACTTTTGAAGGTTAAATTTGCCAATATCGTTTAACTTTTCAAGTTCTGTATCTTCTTTTATATCCAGTAATTTTTTAACTGCATTATTATAAAAGAGTATTTTACCTAACTGGTCGGCAACAATAATGCCTTCGTCTATATATTGAATAACAGTTTTTGCTAAGGGGGCGAAGTCGAATTTATTTTGCTTTGTCATTTGAATACTTCTCGATTTTACTCTATATATTTATATCTGAACTATGAAGATAGGTTATTTGCAACATATTGCAACATGTTGCAACGATTGATATCACATTTCGTGTTAAAATCATCGTCTTAGCGGTAGGGCATCAGAATATGTTGCATGCTGCATGGAAGATTAAACAGCATATTATTTTATATGTAACAAAAACAATGGGTTATATAAATGGCATATTAATTGCTTGATATAAACCATTTTAAAAATGAATAAAGGTGAAAAAGAATGAGTATGTTTACTGAAGAATGGATGAACAAATATAGCGAAGCCTGGAATAAAGAACCTGGTTTAGCTGATGCGCTTAAACAGATTAATTTCAACTCTGTAATCGGATATGGCCTCGACGGAGATGCAACACCTATTGGTTATATTGATGTGCAGGATGGTCAGGTTGTTGATTCAGGCGCATATGACGGTCAGGAACTTAACTGGGACTTACGTGCAACTCAAGCTAACTGGGATAAATGGACGAAGAAACCTCTGGGTATGATGGGTCTTGGTATGGCTTATACAACTAAAAAATTAAAATTTAATGTAGGTGATTACGGCGCGATGATTAAAGATCCTCGTATGGCTGGACCTTTCATTAAAAGCTTCGGTTTATTTGGAAAAATATAACTAACCAGCTAACTACTTACGTTTAAGGATGAGCGTATTGAAATAAGCTAGTTCTTTAAATTTAATAAAGAACTGGCTTGTGTTTAAAAGCAGGGAGCTATAACTTGTAAAAATGAGTTTTATAATGAGTATAAAACCGTAAATATGCCTCAGAATGTGACCATAATGAAAATGAAACGAATTTTTAAGTTAGCACTAATTTCATCACCACTTTGTATCTCTCCCGCTTTAAATGCTGCAGATACAGGTTATTATCAGAATTTTTCTACCAATTCAGTTAATCAGCCAAACGCGAATTCACAGCAAACACAACAGGTGTTTCAGGCGCCAGCAGCTTATTACAGTCAACGATATCAACAAAATTCTACAGGACCACAAATTGTCGCTGTTTCAAATATTAAAACCGGTGCACATGTAGTGCTTGGTGGCAGTGTTGTAGCAGATAAGGAAATTGTGCTAACAGCACAGATTTCAGGTCGAGTTGAATACATTGCAGGTGAAGAAGGTGACTGGTTCGATGAAGGTCAGATTCTGGTTGCACTGAATCACGATAGTATTCTTGCACAAAGAGAACAGGCAGTCGCTAACTTATATAGAACAGAAGCATCATTAGGCAATGCGAAGGTAAATTACACTAAAGAATACTGGGCGCCGCAGGCCTATCGTGATTACAACAATCAGAAGAATAAATTATATGGACCTATGCCAGCTCCAGCGGCAATGCAGGCACAGGCACCTGCAGCTCCAGCACAACAAAGTTCAGGTATGGGTTACTTTCCAACTATGTTTGATAGATTTATGGGAATGGGTGGCAATCCTATGCCAGCTCAGGCGCAGGCTCCAGCACCGATGCAGCAGCAACAGCCACAACAACAGCCTAAGCAGCAGGTTTTTAATCTTGAGTATCCCAATACCCAGTTGAACCCATGGATTCACCGTGATCTTGACAGATATACAAGTGAAAATAATATGAACATGGCTAAAAGTAATATTATGGCTATGCGTTCTAAGGTAAATGAAATTGATACACATTTACGTGATGCTCGTTCAATTAGTCCTTTTGAAGGCGTAATCGTTCAAAAGCTCGCAGAAATTGGGGATACAGTACAACGCGGTCAGTCGTTGGTTAAATACTCTGATACACGTGCACTTCAACTAGAAGTAGAAGTCCCAGCACGACTGGTATCTTCTATTGAAGTTGGTACGGTTGTGCCTGCAAAGCTTGATGTTGGAAACACATATATTGATGTGCGTGTAGTTCAGATCTTTCCTACAGCCAATAAGCAGAGGCATACAGTAACTGTTAAGTTTGAATTACCAGAAGGCGCACCTGGTGCACCGGGTATGTATGCTGAGGTTATGGTTCCTGATTTAAATACACCAATAAACAGCATGCCTGTAATACCTTCATCATCTATTGTTCATCGAGGAAGTTTACCTGCAGTTTTCGTTCTAAATAATGAAAACAAGGCTGAGCTAAGGCTCGTTAGGCTTGGGGATCAGGTAGATAATCAACATGTAGCTGTTCTTGCAGGTGTTCAACCGGGTGAAAATATTTTTGCTCACCCGCATCCGGGTATGAGATCCGGATGGACGTTAGAACAATAAGCGACGGCACACGATAAACGCATTGCATATCTGTGATATTTCATCATTAAACGGATTGTTTAATTACCAGAGCTTCTGGACGGTAGTCTTCGCCCTGGTAAATACAACTGATGAAATTAGTGCAGTAAAAATAAGCTGGAAAATAATTAACTGAGTTACCAACATGTCAAATGAAATAAATAATAATGAGAAATCTGGTGATATTGAACTGGATGAAAAAAATCTGGGAATAGCCGGTCGAATTACCCGTCAGTTTATTAACTCTCCAGTAACCCCCTTATTGATGGCTGCTTTTCTCATCATTGGTATCATTGGTTTAATGTTTACTCCGCGTCAGGAAGATCCAAAAATTTCTGTACCAATGGTTGATATTTTTGTTAAGTATCAGGGAGCGTCTGCTGAACAGATAGCAAATCTGGCTATAAATCCACTGGAAAGAATGATCAGTGAAATTCCAGGTATTCGTCATGTTTATTCAGCGAGCCAACGTGGATCAGGTATCGTTACCGCTCAGTTTTATGTTGGTGAAGACCTCGGCGAGTCTATAGTTAAAATTCACGATAAAATTCAGTCAAATTTAGATGCTATACCTCCCGGTGTTTCTATGCCGTTAGTGAAACCGGTTGGGCCAGATGATGTGCCTGTTGTTACAGCAACAATCTGGTCTGAAGATCCTTCAATTGATGATGCTATTTTAAGAACTTTATCTCTAGATATATTACAGAAGCTGGAACAGGTTCCAAATTCAGGTAAAGGTTTCATTGTTGGCGGACGTCAGGATCAAATTCGAATTGAAGTATCACCTGAACGATTAAATGGTTTTGGTATCAGTGTTCAGGAAGTTGCTAATACGATTAAAACGGCAAATAGTGAATTATCAGCCGGTAACATTGAAGGCGGCAATCGTACTTTTAATGTTTATACCGGATCGTTTCTAAATAATGCACAGGATGTTGCAAACCTTGTTATTGCAGTAAGAAATGGCTCACCCGTTTATGTTCGTGATGTGGCTCATGTATATCAGGCACCTGCTGAAACATCACAGGTTGTTTCATATGCAACAGGTCCAGCTTTCGAAGGAGAGGGCCCTCGTACTGCCGGATCGCAGGCGGTTACTATTGCAGTTGCTAAGAAGCTTGGTACAAATGGTGTGTCAATTGCCAGGTCGCTTATTGCCAAACTTGACTCCTTAAAAGGTCATCTGATTCCTGATAATGTGCAGGTCAGTATTACGCGTGATTATGGTAAATCGGCTAACGATAAAGTTAATGAGTTATTACTCGCATTATTTGAAGCAACAGTAGCTGTTTCCATATTATGTCTTATTGGTCTGGGTATACGTGCAGCATCGGTTGTTATTTTTGTTATTCCTGTTGTTATATTAATGACAATCTGGGGTGCGTGGATAATTGATTACACTATCGACAGGGTAAGTTTATTCGCATTGGTATTTACCATCGGTATTCTGGTTGATGATGCGACGGTAGTTGTGGAAAATATATTCAGGCGGTGGTTAAAAGCAGGTGAAACATCTACCAATATTGCAATAGATGCCGTTAGAGAAGTGGGTAACCCGACTATCATGGCAACACTTGCTATTATTGCGGCCTTACTTGCAATGGGGTTTGTTAGTGGTCTTATGGGACCTTACATGCGCCCAATACCTGTATTAGGTTCAGTTGCAATGTTTCTTTCTTTGCTTGCCGCTTTTATATTTGTTCCCTGGTTTGCAATGCGCTTACGTCCGGATTTAGATGCTCTAAGAAAAGCTGAAAAGAAAGAAGAAAGACAAATTGCATTAATAGGACGTTTTTATGAGCCACTTATAAATCCACTTATTAATAATAAATTTATAGGTAATATCTTTTTATTCTCGTTAATCGCTTTAACGGTTATTTCATGCTGGTTGTTTTCTATTCAGGCAGTAACTGTGAAAATGTTACCGTTTGATAATAAGCCAGAGTTTAATGTCGTTATTAATATGCCAGAAGGTACAGCGTTACCAGTGACGGCGAATTTAACTTCTCGTTTAGCTGCAAAACTACAGGATATTCCGGAAATTACTGCAATGCAGACTTATGTTGGTACTGCATCACCCTTTAATTTCAATGGTATGGTAAGGCATTACTATTTACGTAAACAGCCCTGGCAATCTGATATACAGGTAATGTTACTTGATAAAGATGACCGTGAACGTCAAAGCCATGAAATTGCAGTTAATGCACGAGAAATATTACAACCGATTGCTGATGAGTTGGGCGCAAAAATTCAGGTAGTTGAAATGCCACCTGGTCCACCTGTGTTACAGACAGTCGTAGCAGAAATATATGGTCCGGATGCTGATACTCGACGTCAGGTTGCTAAAGATATGACAGATATTTTTATGCAGGCAGAAGGTGTCGTTGATGTAGATAACTATATGACAGACGAGTATGACTACTGGCGTTTTGAAGTAGATACTAAAAAAGCTGCACGTAGAGGTGTATCAGTCACAACGATTAATCAAACCCTTGCAATGGTGATGGGTGGTTATCAGTTAGGTGATGTTAAAAAAGGAAAACTTTTAGAGCCAACTTATATTGTTATTCAAGCGCCAATGGGTGTTCGTTCAGAAATAAATCGCCTGGGCAATATGCCAATAACGGGTGTTAATGGTGAGTCAATTCCATTGACTGAGTTAGGGCGTTTCACGCGCGCTACTGAAGATCCAATTGTTTATCACAAAGATTTACGTGATGTTGAATATGTAACAGGTGAAATGACAGGCCGTTTAGGTGCGCCTATATACGGTATGTTTGCGGTTGAAGATTTACTGGCTAATTACGTAACTCCAGATGGTCAAACAATAACCGGAATGCCTATGGGTCTGCTTGGGCCACCAGATGATGACTTTAAATCAGCTTTTGAATGGGGTGGTGAGTGGACTGTAACCTATGAAACTTTCCGCGACATGGGCGGTGCGTTTATGGCTGCCATGTTACTGATTTATGGTTTGATTGTGTGGGAGTTTAAGGACTTTACATTGGGTGGTCTGATTATGGCACCAATCCCATTAACCTTGATTGGTATCATACCCGGTCACATGATTACAGGCGCAGAATTTACAGCAACATCAATGATTGGCTTTATAGCACTCGCCGGGATAGTCGTCAGGAACTCGATTTTACTGGTTGAGTTTGTCAAACATGAAGTATCAGAAGGCCGTGAAATAAAAGAAGCAGTAGTTAATGCAGGTAAGGCACGTATGCGCCCTATACTGATAACTGCACTTACTTTAATGGCTGGTTCATACATGATACTAGATGACCTTATCTTTAAAGGCATGGCGGTAAGTCTGTTGTTTGGTGCAGGTGTTGCAACAGTATTAACGTTAATCGTTATTCCTTTAGGTTGTATCAGTATTAAGAAACATTTTTACCATTGTTGTGATGTTAATGGTGAAATCATTGTTTACCGTGATGAGCCAGAAGAATACAAATTACCATTATGGATGAGTCTTTATTCTTCCGTTATAAATGGAGCAATGTGGTTATTTTATATTGGTCGCATGTTCGTGATGATGGTTAAAATGGGATATGACAACGTATTTGGTGGTACACCAGATTATGTTTCTGAGCCCGCAGTTGAGACTCCACCAACACCAGAACCTGAACCTGAAGTAAAGCAGGAGAAGAAAGCTGAAGAACCTGTGACTGAAAAGAAAGAGTCAACAGAAGAAGAAAAACCAGTAGCTAAAAAAGCAGCTAAGAAAAAAGCAGCGCCTAAGAAAAAGGCTGTGAAGAAAAAAGCAGCTCCAAAGAAAAAGGCGGTAGTGAAAAAACGCAGGGGTATCAAGCTAAAGGATGACTCTGATGATAGTGATTCAGGTAATGAAACTAATGACAATGATTCAGATGATAAGTCGTAGAGATACGAATTTATCTGTTAATAAAAATGAGTTCAGTAGGATAACGTTATGAAAGTTACAAAAATATTCTCTATAGCAGGTTTGATGCTGATTAGTACTCAGCAAAATGCAACTGTTGTTGAAAGTAATCAGATTATGCCACCTCCTGGGCCATATAAATCTATTATGAGTAATACGCCACCTGCATTTGTGCCTTTTGGTTCACGTCAGGCGCAGGCAAACCCTCATCAGCAGAATGTTATGCCTCAGAACTTCAGTCGATTTCCTGCAAATGTTCAGCATGTACCTCAGCAAAAAGCACAACAGCCAGAGTGGGTGTTAAAAAAACAGCAGGAAAATAAAGGCAGCATTGAAAAAATGCTTAAAGAAAATGAACAACGTAATAAAGAAAACGAAAAACGCTTTACCGAGTATTTAAAAAAAGCCGAAACGATTGCTGCTAAACGCAATGAGGATAGTAAGAAATGGCTGACTGAAAACAATCAGAAAATGAAAAAATACTGGGAACAAGAGTTTGAAAAATTTGCTGAGAATCAGAAAAAGCAAATTGAAAAAGCAAAAGATCTTCCAGAGTGGATGAAGACAAGTATGTTGGAGCAACAAGCGAAACAGCTGGAAATGATGAAGAAAAATCCACCAGTTCCTAATCAAAATGTAGCCGCACAAAGTAACCAGTTTGAGGGTGCTCCGCGACAAAATAGCATGACTCAGTCAATGCCTATGAACAGGGCGCCTGTTACTGGTCAGTTTAATCAGCAACAAAATAGAATGATAATGCCACCTCGTCAGAATATGAATCCACAACAGGTTTATAATCGCAATAATTTCACAAATCAGGCACCACGACAAATGCCTCAGAGGTTTAATCAGGCAAATCAGCCATTAACAAATCCTGGTTATGGTGCCCCAATGAATCCGCAATTTGGACCAGCTCCAATGCAGCAGTTTTCAAGGCCACCTGTATTTAATCCGTATAACAGATACCCTCGATAGTTAATAAGGTTCTAAGAGAAATTTATGAGTAAACTTAATATACAGCTTATTGCGATATCTGGTTTTGTAGTGAGCGCATTATTCCCTGTAACAGGATCAACCAGAGAAAATTTTTCAATATATGATCATTCCAATCATAATCATGAAGGTTCGATGCATGATTTGAAAAAATGGAAAACGGGTTCTAATTTTACCCCTCAAAACAGGTTTAAATATAATACGGTCATCACGAAGGAATATGATACGAGTAAATTTGCACAAACCGAACCGCAAAGAAGATCTGTAAATCCATGGAAAATTAAACAACAATCTAATAATAGTTTCGAAACTATAAATGCTGCTCGTCCATGGGGTAGTGTTCCAGAAAAGTTTTCTACTAAAACAGCGAAAGAAAAAAAGAAAACTGCCGTTAGTAATGATGTGCACGCAAATCAGCAGCCAAAATATAAACCGTTTGGTAATGATAATTTATTGTTGAATCAAAATAGAAATCCAAATCTTGTGCCTATACTAGGAAACTATCCAACCTTTACTGACCCGGGTGGATTTTCCCCTATGTATTCAAATCCAGGTTATGGCTACGGCAACGGATATGGATATGGTTTTCCAAATTACAGACCTAATTTGGGGTATTTAAGACCTTTCAGGTGGTAATGATTTATTCTAAATCATGAATTGATTTAGTTAGCGCATGTTGAACTTTCCGCGACATGTTTGATTAGAAGACTAAACTCTTCAGGAAACAATTAGAGTAATTAAACTGAGGACTTTATGATGAAAAAAGTATCTAAGATTGTATCTGCAGTAGCTTTATTAGGCGCATTATCAGCTCCAATGGTAGCCGATGCATGGTGGGGCCCATTTAATAATAATGGCTGGGGTAATAACGGCTGGAATAATAATAATAACAACGGCTGGAATAATAACGGCTGGGGAATGGGCGACTTCCTTGGTGATGGTGCCTTTGATTTTAATATGAGAGGCAATGGCCGCGGTAATGGCTATGGCAATGGTTATGGTAATAACTCTTATAATGGTAATAACCGTTTTAATGGTTACAATGGCTATAATGGTTACAATGGTTATAACGGCGCACCATATGGTTACGGCGCACCTTATGGCGGTGGTTACCCAGGTTATGGTTACGGTCCTGCACCAGTACCAGCACCTGCTCCAGTTCAGTAAGTATTATTTCAGGTTTGAGAGCACAGGGAAGTGCCTCTCCTGATATATTAAAATTAAATGTATTTTCAGGTAGACAAACGTTCATGATTTTTAAATCCTTGATATTGTCAGTAGTACTAACGGTTTTAACCGTTAATAGTTTTGCGTCGATCGCAGATAAAGAATTTTCAGCTGATGCGGTTGTTACAATCCCGGGTCAGCCTTCAACTACAAGCAAGTTGTTTGTATCTAAAAATGTAGTGCGTACTGAAATACAAACTCGTGATGGCATTATTATTGATATTGTTTATCCTTTCGAAGGAAAGCTTGTAAAACTGAATACAAAACATCAACAATATATAGAAATGCAGATCGAAAAACAAAATCCCGATCAAATTACTAATCCCTGTAATCGGATTAAAACTGCAAAGTGTACCTTGTTAGGTAAAGAGCTAATTGAAGGTAGAGAAACTCAGAAATGGCAAATTGTCGCTGTTAAACAGGGAAAAAATGTTAGAACGCTTCACTGGGTTGATGCTAAAAGACAGCTTGCTATACGTGAATTTTTTAATGATGGCTCAATGGCTGAAATGAAGCTTGAGACTAAAGAAACAATTAATGGACGCAACACTGAGCGATGGGTTCGTACAATTAGTCGCCCTGATGGATCAACTGTTAGTTCATATCAGTGGTACGATCCACAGCTGGAAATTTCAATAAAAGAAGAATTGCCAGGTGGTTATGTTAGAGAATTAAAGAATATAAAAGTAGGGATTCAGAAGAAGACAATTTTTAATGTGCCTGATAATTATAAAATGATGCGTCCTGAGCAATTGCCTTCAAGTGGGGCATCTCAAAGACCAATGCATCAGACACCTGCAAACTCGTCACAACAATACAGGTAGCTTTACATTGATTACAGTTATTGCAAATCTAAAGGGTGGTTCTGGTAAAAGTACAGTTTTATTTAATCTGGCATTATGGCTAAAAGAGCAGGGCGAGTCAGTGATTACTTTTGATCTTGACCCGCAGGGAACATTATCTGATGTTGCTGATGTGAGAAAAGATGAAGAGTTAGAAGTGCTTGACGTTTTGACCGATATCAATGAAATTGCTAATCATCTAGATAAGAATGTACTTATAGATGTTGGTGCCTCAAATATGAATGATATGAAAGCGGCAATAAAAGCTGCTGATCGTGTCCTTATACCTGTTTCACCAAGTCAGCCCGATTTATGGGCAACACAAAGGTTTTTGAAAATTGTAAAGGAAAGTGTTAACGAAGATAAGTCATTAGAATTACTGGCTTTTGTTAATCGAGCAGATACACACAGAATGGTGCGCGAATCAGATGAAACTGAGGAGGCACTTAATAGTATTAAAAGTATTGAAGTTATACCTCATCGGCTTTGTCAGCGCACTATGTTTAGACGTACTTTAAGTGAAGGTATGTCTATAAATGAAATAGCACCAAATAGTAAAAGTGCTAAAGAATTTAATACACTAGCAACAGCATTGTATGCTGATAAGACTTAACTGGAGTCACAAATGACAAGCTTACTTAAAAAACTAATCTGGTTGATAATTTATTTATTACCTATACTTGCGCTAATTTATTATCGCGCATTTATTTTTACAGCTGATTTCAATCAACCAGTAGACAGAGTTGTTAACGATTTTTCACATGCAATTGGTTTTGAAATTCCATCTTATAAACTGGCTAACAATGAAAAGTCTTTGTATAACAAATATGTAGATGATACTGCACAAGCTAATATAAATTCTGCACCTCAAAACCGAAATCCCAGATCTTTTAATAACTACTCTTACCCATCTTCAAGTGGTTCTTCTCTTACAGGTGGTCCGGGTATGCAGCCACAAGCTGCTTATATGGCGGAAGCTAAAGCTCCAGTTGATGAAAGTGATTCAGGTATAGATCAAATTATAACGGCTGTAAAAGAGACAATGAATGAAACGCTGGAAAGTTTTGTTGAAGAGAATGAGCAGCAGAGCTCTTCAGCTGAATCTTCTATGTTAAATGAAAAGGAACTTTTGTTTAAAGCCCGTCTTGCTTATTGGAATGGAGATTTAAAAACAGCTGAGACTACGTACATCCAGTTAACAGAGATGGCAATTGACGATCCTAATGCTTATGGAGAATTAGGCAATTTATATTATATGCAATCTAAATGGAAAAAAGCGAGTGATGCTTATTATCATGCAGCGCTAAAATTGAATAAAGCAAATAATGCGTATCAGGCACAGCATTTACTTAGAATTATTCGTGGCCTTGATACAGAAACCGCAGACAAATTGCAAGCTGAGTTAAATCAGACAAGTTGATCTTATCAGCTAAATAATTTAGCTAAATACAACAGAGATAGTAATGAACGAAGACCATAAGCCTAGAAAGATCAAGAATGTACGTGAAGTAATAATAGAAGCAATTGAATGCGAACCGGGTATATCTGGATGTACTGCTGACCCGGACACATGTCCGAATTCACCTGATTTGTGTGATAAAAAATTATCTATGTTTGGGTATTATGACGACACTATTAAAGAAAGTGTCGAATCAATACTGAGTAAAAGTTTAGATGACCTGACAAAAACATTTACAGCAAGTGCTAAGCGCTGGGAATTAATTGTATATCCTGCCATGTTTAGTTTTGTTGTGCTCGCAATTTATGGCTTCTTCCTGATATTTAGTCTGACTAAGGATATTACAACTGTTTCAACTGAGATGGTTAATATGAGTAAGAATATGACATCAATGTCCAGGGATGTACATACAATGACATTGATTATGCAGGATCAGTCGATGCATATTAGTGAAATGAATAAGAATATGCGTAATATGTCATCGTCAATGAATCAGATGCGTTACGACATGTCCAATATGAATAATAATGTTTCTAGACCAATGAATTTTATGAATTCATTTGCACCCTGGTAGTTCGCAAATTCAAATAATTATAACCTGTCTATGGTTGTAGAATAATATATTTATATACGGCTCTACAATCATAGATAGGATTTTATAAAATTCAGGAATCCAGTTGAGATCGATCTAACATATCTTTAGCATGATCAATCGTTTGTTTCGTGATTTCTATACCACCAAGCATTCTTGAAATTTCATCAATACGTTGTTCCATCTCCAGAGGAATAATTTCGGTTCGAGTTTCTTTGCCATCGCTATGTTTATATACCTGCATATGATGGTGAGCCTGAGATGCGACCTGAGGTAGATGTGTAATGCAAAATACCTGTCGGCTTTCTCCCAACATACGTAAATGTTTACCAACAATTTCAGCGATACCACCACCAACACCGCTATCAACCTCATCGAAGATTAATGTAGGAATGCGACCCTGTTGAGCAGTGATCATTTGAATAGCTAAACTAATTCTAGCGAGTTCACCGCCTGATGCTGTTTTTGCAAGTGCTTTAAAAGGCTGGCCAGCATTAGTGCTTACCATGTATTCAATTTGATCTGATCCGTTTATAGATGCATTATTGGTTTCTGATAACTGAATTTTAAATTTACCACCTGACATACCCAGAGTCTGCATTGATTCACTTATCTGTTTGTTAAGTGTTTTGGCAGTTTTTGTTCTTGAATTAGTTAATTTAATTGCCAGATTTTTATACTTCTTATCAAGTTTAATAACGTCACTTTCAAGTTGGCTAAGATTTTCATCAGCATTCTCCAGTTCGTTGAGTTCTTTGGTTAATGAATCGGATAACTCAATTAACTGATCAGGTTCAATATGGTGTTTTCGAGAAAGGTCATGAATAATTCCTAAGCGTGTTTCAATCTCTGAAAAATATTGAGGGTCGCTGTTTAGATTATCTTTGTAATCCCTTAGTAAGCTGGCTGTTTCTTCTATTTGTACCATTGCTTCAGATAACATTTCAAAAGCAGGTGAGAGGCTGTCGTCTGTTGATAACATGGATTCAATTAAGTTCGCCTGTTTTGAAAGCTGTAGATAAATACTGGAATCCTCTGAATCATATAAATTTTCTAGTGCGGTAGAGGTGTTATCGTTTAACTTATCGGCATTAGCTAAGGTTTGATGTTCGCTTTGCAGTGCTTCTGTTTCTCCTTTGTTTAAAGATAAATCTACAAGTTCAGAAACCTGGTAACGTAATAAATCAACGCGGTCATTTTTATCTTTACAGGCTTCCTGTAACTCAATTAGTTTATCTTTTTTAGTGTTCCACTCATTAAATACTTTTCTAATATCATTAAGTAATTTAGCATGCTGAGCATAATCGTCTAATAACTGTCGTTGCATGTTGGGTTTCATTAATGACTGGTGTTCGTGCTGGCCATGTATATCAACTAACATTTCACCTAGTTGACGCATATCCTGTAAAGGTACCGGTGTTCCATTAATGAATGCTCTCGATCGTCCATCAGAGCTTAATCTACGTCGTAATAAGCAATCACCATCTGCATCTAGTTCTTTATTCGTTAACCAGGTATCTACATCAGGTAGTTGTGTAATATCAAACTCGGCACTGATTTCTGCTTTACTTGAACCGGCTCTAACACTGTCAGAATCTGCGCGGTCACCCAGTAGTAGTCCGAGTGCGCCTAGTAAAATTGATTTTCCAGCACCTGTCTCACCGGTAAGTGTAGTAAGCCTGTCTTTAAAATCCAGATCGAGATGATCAATAATTGCAAAGTTACGAATACGGATATGATTAAGCATTATAGTTGCTCGCTCCAGTGTAGTTTTGCACGTAAAATTTCGTAATAGTCATAACTTGCAGGATGGATTAAGTGAATGTTCTCTTTCTTTTTCTTCACAATGATTTTGTCACCAGGTTTAACATCAAAAGCGGTTTGTCCATCAAACGTTACTTGTGCTGTCGACTGCTTGCTTTCACCGATAACAACTTCTACTTTGCTATTAGAATTTATAACAAGTGGGCGATTAGTTAATGTGTGAGGGCAAATAGGCACGATAACCATAGCATCAAGAGTTGCATGCAATAATGGTCCACCGCTTGATAATGCGTATGCAGTAGAACCAGTTGGAGTAGAAATAACAAGGCCATCTGAACGTTGATAGTTTACAAACTGATCATTTACATAGGTTTCAAACTCTATCATTCGTGCTACATCACGAATGTGTACAACCACATCGTTAAATGCATCAGCTTGAGAAATTATTGTACCATCACGTTCTACCTGTGCTTCTAGCAGAAATCGACATTCATTTACATATTGCCCCTGCAATATTTGATCAAGGTGTTGCAACATGTCATCTGGTGAAATGTCTACCAGAAAACCGAGTCGCCCCAGATTAATGCCCAGTATAGGTATGTTATGATCAGCTAGAGATCTTACCGCGCTTAAAAAGGTTCCATCTCCACCTACGACAATGGCAAGGTCAGACTGTCCTGCAAGATTAGCCCGATCTACATAATCAGCATCATTGATTATACCTTCTGTGCTTTTGTCAAAAACAATTTTGCATCCTTTCTGGCTAATAAAATCAACGAGTCTCTTAACTGTGTCGATGACAGCTTCGCTTTTGTCTTTAGCAATAATGCCGATTGTTTTTATTTTTATAGTCATTGTTAGTTACTATTATCTGTATCAATGTTTATGAGATTTTTCAGCTAACTCATATAAAAGTTCTAAAGCCTGTCTTGGGTTTAAATCATCTACCTGGATTTCCTGCAGTTGTTCAACAATCGGGTGTGGATTGTTATTAAATAATTCAAGTTGCCCGGTTGACTGCTCAACAAAAACTTCATGGGTACTGGCAGACTGCCTTTCTAATGTCCGCAATTTCATTTTAGCATTTTTTATAACTGTTGCAGGTACGCCAGCAAGTTTTGCTACCTGTAAACCATAACTTTTATTTGCCGGACCATTTTTAACTGAATGCATAAATACAATATTTTCACCGTGCTCTATAGCATCAAGATGAACATTTTTAACGCTTTTAATTTCATCAACCATTGAAGTTAGTTCAAAATAGTGAGTTGCGAATAAAGTAAATGGTCTGGTTTCTAAAGCCAGACTTTCTGCGCAGGCCCAGGCCAGTGATAATCCGTCAAAGGTGCTGGTTCCTCTACCTATTTCATCCATTAATACCAGACTTTTTTCTGTTGCGTTATTTAATATATTTGCAGCTTCAGTCATCTCAACCATAAATGTTGAACGACCAGAAGCCAGGTCATCTGTAGCTCCAATTCTTGTAAATATACGGTCAATTGATCCAATAATGGCTTTTTCAGCTGGTACATAACAGCCAATGTGTGCCATTAATACAATTAAGGCTGTTTGACGCATGTATGTCGATTTACCGCCCATATTAGGGCCGGTAATAATAAGCATGCGTTGCTGATCATTTAACTTGCTGTTATTTGGTATGAAGCTATTTTCCGTCACCATTTCAACTACGGGGTGTCGTCCAGCTGTAATATTTATAGCAGGGTGAGTTTGAAATTCCGGCTGACAGTAATTCAAAATATCAGCACGCTCCGCAAAACAGCTAAGTGTATCCAGTTCAGAAAGACCTTCAGCACAAAGCTGTAATGGATTTAAACTTAATAATAATTTATCAAGAAGTTCATCGTAAAGTGATTTTTCACGACTCAATGCACGTTCTTTTGCGCTAAGCACTTTATCTTCAAATGATTTAAGTTCAGGTGTGATAAAACGTTCAGCTGATTTTAATGTTTGACGGCGAATATAATCATCGGGGACATTATCAGACTGTGCACGTGATATTTCTATATAAAAACCATGTACCCGGTTGTATCGTACTTTTAACGTGTTGATTCCGGTACGTTCTTTCTCACGAATTTCAAGATCAATTAAAAACTGGTCTGCATTTTTACTGAGGTTTCGTAGTTCATCTAATTCAGTATCATAACCTTCTGCAATAACACCGCCATCTCTAAGTACAACAGGTGGATTTTCTTTTATAGCTGACTGTAATAATGTTACGGTATCCGGATGTTCACTGATTAAACTGGATAGTTCTGATAATCGACTAGAGCTTAAAATAGTTAACTGTTGCTGAATAAAAGGTATTTGTACGAGTGAATTACCCAGTGTGAATAAATCTCTAGGGCGCGCTGATTTTATTGCAACACGACTAATAATTCTTTCTATATCACCAATGTGTTTCAGCTGGTTCTGTATTTCTGAGTATTCTCGATTATCTAAAAGTGCAGCAACTGCATCGAGACGTGATTTTAATTGTGACTGGTCTCGTAAAGGGCGATTAATCCATCGGCGTAAACAGCGACTACCCATAGCGGTGCTGGTTTTATCAATTACTGAGGCTAATGTATTCTCGTGACCACCGCTTAAGTTTATTTCGAGTTCAAGGTTTCGTCGGCTAGCAGCATCGAGCAAAACGGAGTCTTCACTGCGTTCAACACGTAAACCCTGGATGTGAGGAAGCGTTGTTCTTTGTGTGTCTTTAACATATTGCATTAAACAGCCGGCAGCTAATACAGCCTGCGTCATTTCTTCACATCCAAATCCGCTTAAATCTTTAGTGCCGAACTGTTCAGTTAATAATCGTGTGCAGGTATCAACCTCGAAATACCAGGGAGGTTGTCGACGTAAACCTTTAACTGTGGCAAGTTCTGTATATAAAGTATCGTCCTCTGAAATAAGAATTTCAGAGGGTTTGATGCGTTCAAGTTCAGTGAGCAACTGTTCATGGCTGCCAAGTTCCTGAACAAAAAAACGACCAGACCCTACATCTAAGACAGAAATTCCGATGACTTCTTTGAAGGAAGCAATTGACATTAGAAAGTTGTCACGGCGCTCTTCCAGAAGGTTTTCATCAGTTACTGTGCCAGGAGTGATAATTCGTACAACCTGACGTTCTACTGGGCCTTTTGTTGTTGCAGGGTCTCCAGTTTGTTCACATAGTGCAACTGATTCACCTGCTTTTATAAGACGTGCAAGGTAGTTGTCTGCAGCATGGAAGGGAATTCCACACATAGGAATTGGTTCCCCCTGTGCTTTGCCTCGGGCTGTCAGGGTGATATCAAGCAGCTGAGACGCCTTACGTGCATCGTCGAAAAACATCTCGTAAAAGTCACCCATTCGATAAAACAGTAGAATATCAGGGTGATCAGCCTTTATTCGCAAAAACTGCTGCATCATAGGTGTATGTTGGCTGGCAGTAGAGGCCTTTGTGGCGGTTTTTGTGGCTTTTTTTACAGGTGGATCGAGTAATGTTTCAGTCGCTTCAGTCATGGTGTAAATTCTACTGTTTACAAGCGCTTAGCGCAAAGCTAAACATCGAATATTTTATGTTTTCTGGTAGAGGGTTGCGCATTGTTCAGCAGCTGGCTGATGTGTTACATTTGCCTCAAATTGTAAATTGGAAAATATATGAAATCTATCACTTTAGCTGGCCTTCTATTCTGTGTTGCATGTACACCTGTTATATCGTCTGCAGATGTAAGAGAGGCCACCTCAAAAGATCTTGATATGAGTAACCTGATTGATGTTAAAGACAAAAAGAGGCGTTTTTTTGATTTTATGCGTCCCATTGTTATTGATGAAAATAACAGGGTATTAGAATTAAGGAAAAAGCTAGTAGAAGCAGGAAAAAATAACAGTCAATCATCTTTTGTGATTAAGGCAGCGAGTGATTACAGTGTTGACTGGGAAGCGGGTAAAGAAGACTGGGATAAATTACTTGAACGTGTCGATGCGATTGCACTTGAAGTAGCACTTGCACAAAGTGCCAATGAATCGGCCTGGGGGCAGTCACGATTCGCAACAAAGGGAAGTAATTTCTTTGGTCAGTGGTGTTATCGTAAGGGCTGTGGAATTGTACCAAAACGTCGTGATAAAGGTACTAAACACGAAGTGGCTAAATTCAGTAGTGTGAATAAATCGGTACGTAGTTATATTAAAAATATAAATACGGGACGTGTGTATGCGCCATTAAGGAAAATACGTAAAAAGAATAGAGCCGAAGGAAAAAAACCGGATGCCATTGCTCAGGCCGGTGGTTTGATTAAGTATTCCCAACGAAGAGAGGCTTATGTAAAAGAGATCAGGGCTATGATTCGTTATAACAAAAAGTTAATGCTGGGTGAATAATAATTTACATTACATAAGTTCAAGTTAAAGCTATGCTTATAGTGAATTTCGTAGATACTTTAATATTGTGATTATGACTGAAAATGAAATAACAGAACTTATTGTTCAGCTTATACCCGATCTGATTGGTAATAAGAGGATGATAGCAACAGCGGAGTCCTGTACAGGTGGCTGGATTGCTAAATCTATAACTGATTTTGATGGTAGCTCTCAGTGGTTTGATGCTTCTATAGTTACTTATAGTAATAAAGCGAAAGTAGAATTACTCGGAGTAAAACAGAATACGCTAGATACATATGGAGCTGTTAGTCAGGCGGTCGTAAAAGAGATGGTGCTTGGTCTGCTTGATCGAACTAATGCAAATATTGGTATTTCAATAAGCGGTATAGCAGGGCCGGGAGGTGGTAGTGATGGTAAGCCCGTTGGTACGGTCTGGATTGCCTGGGCAACACCGGGGGTCTTAATTGAGTCAGTTCGATTTCAATTTTCAGGAGATCGTAATCAGGTCAGGATGCTTGCTGTATTAGAGGCGTTTAAAGGTATTCAACGACTTTTGAGGTCTGATAATTAACGTTCCAAATTATAAACAAAAACGCCTGTTTTTCGCTTTATGGCCTGATGATCAAGTTAGAAGTGAAATATCTCAGGTATATTCAGCGTCGTCCTATGCTCAGGCTGAAGGGCGTTCAGTTGTTCCTCAAAACTTGCATCTAACATTACATTTTTTAGGTAATGTGTCTTTAGAAACCTGTGAGTGTGTTTCTAATATGGCTTCAAAAATTCAGCTAGAAACGTTTAATTTAAAGTTAGATAATTTCGGTGTTTTTAAAAAACCTAAAGTTTTCTGGATGGGGGTTACTGATATCCCGCAACCTTTAATGCGGTTATATATCGACCTTGGTGAGCAATTAAAGGACTGTGATTATCGGATGGAAAAGCGTGTTTTTACTCCACATGTAAGTTTGAAAAGAAAAATTAACAACTTTGAGCTTAAAGAAAACCCTTGTTCTATTGTTAACTGGCGAGTAAATCGCTTTGCACTGGTAGAGTCAAGGTCTACAGAAAATGGAGTTAATTACCGACCGATAGAGTACTATAAAATTTAAGCGCATCTCTTTTTAAGTTAAGAATATAATAGTGGATAATTTTAAATGAATTACATAAATGCCCAGCCTGCATACTGCTCAATCTCTTCTCGATTACTCACTATTAACTGGTAAGCGCTAGGATTCAGTGAATAGTTTTCTGTTGTATCCACTTTCATCTGTTGTAACAGGTAACCGACTAATGCACGCCTTACCTGTATTTCGATGACATCATCAAGCATGTTGTAATCATAATTTAAAGCCAGACGTTGTTTTTTGTATAAACCTGGGTGTGGTTTGAGTTGTAAACTTACATATTCCATCCATTCATCATCATAACTCTGGCTCGATTCGGCTTCAATTTCCAGTTTTTCTGCTTCGGTAATTCTTGATAAAACATAATCCCTGAAATCAAAATGCTCGTGATCATAGGCTCGAACATGCCAGCGAAGACCATTATTAACTAATGCGTGAGGCTCTATGATTCTGCTTCGTTGTTGATCGTCTCTATGGCTTAAGGAGTGGTATTTAATTTTTAACTGACGTTTGTTTTTCATGGCTCGAATTAACTGGGCCAAAACAGGTTTCTGTGGAAGGCGAACAGGAAAGGGCATGTTTTCAACGCTAATTCCATATATGGGCTCATTACCTGATGGGTTATCAATTGATAGGAGGTTCTGCGAAAACATGGGTAATACGGACTGCGGGCTTAAATCGGCAAATACCTCATCAAATTTGCCAGACGGTACAAAGCTAAACAGGCTTGGGTTGTATTCAAGATTTTCCGGTGCAAGGTCATTATAAAGCTTAAGATCTTTGGTTGCTGCGGGATCCGATATGCCATAGGCCTTAGCTAACATACTGCGGCTGATATGGCCGAGGTAGTAAGCCATGATTTCTATAAATTGTAATCTCTGGCGTGTCGCAAATTTTATTTCGTGTAGCATTTTGACGTTATCAGCCATATATCTCTCTTAATTCCTAAGCTGTACTTATAGTTTAGGTGCTCATTATAGAGCGTGCTTTAATTTATTTTTATTAATCAACTGGATCAATGAGTGGAATAGTCTTTTTCTATTGATGATAAATATAATATACCTAATACTTTTTATCAACATGATAAAAAGTATTGACATAGTAAAATGTATCCGCTAATCTACAACTATACCGCAACGCAGTAATCGCGTTATGTAAATAAATTGAAGCTAATTAGAAGAATTAGGGGAATATAGATGGATGACAATAAGAAAAAAGCATTAAGTGCCGCATTAAGTCAGATTGAAAAGCAGTTTGGTAAGGGCTCGGTTATGCGTATGGGGGATTCAGTTAATTCAGAAATTGAAGCCATATCGACAGGTTCTATTGCTCTGGATGTTGCTCTGGGTATAGGTGGACTTCCTAAAGGGCGAGTTGTTGAGATATATGGTCCTGAGTCATCAGGTAAAACAACATTAACTCTTCAGGTTATTGCTGAGGCTCAAAAGGCAGGTGGTACCTGTGCCTTTGTTGATGCAGAGCACGCTTTGGATCCGAGTTATGCTGAAAAGCTGGGTGTTAATGTTGATGAGTTACTTGTTTCGCAGCCTGATACCGGTGAGCAGGCACTTGAGATTACCGATATGCTGGTGCGCTCTGGTGCGGTAAGTGTTCTGGTTGTTGACTCGGTTGCGGCATTAACACCTAAGGCAGAAATTGAAGGTGATATGGGTGATTCTCATATGGGGTTGCAGGCTCGCTTGTTGAGTCAGGCTTTGCGTAAGTTGACGGCCAATATCAAGCGCTCAAATACACTGGTTATCTTTATCAATCAGTTACGTATGAAAATTGGCGTTATGTTCGGTAATCCTGAAACTACTACCGGTGGTAATGCGTTGAAGTTTTATTCGTCTGTGCGTTTAGATATTCGTCGAATTGGTGCGATCAAGCGAGGTGAGGAAATCATTGGTAATGAGACCAAGGTGAAGGTGGTAAAAAACAAGGTGGCACCGCCATTCAAGACCATTAACTTTGAGATACTTTATGGGGAAGGAATTTCCCACGAGGGCGAGATTATTGATATGGGGGTCAACTGTAATATCATTGATAAAGCGGGTGCCTGGTATTCATATAATGGAGATCGCATTGGTCAGGGTAAAGATAAAGTGCGTAAGTTCATGAAGGATAACCCTGCTATTGCTGATGATATTGAGGCGAAAATTCGTGCCGAGTTGATGCCGAGCAAGGAAGAAATTGCTGGGCAGGCTAAGAAGAGTCAGGAAGTGCCGGAAGCAGTGGAAGAGAAATAAAAAGACTTAACGCAGAGACGAGGAGGCGCAGAGAAAAGATTGATGTTTGTTGGTTGTGTAGCGCAAGCAATAATCAGGGTTCTGCGTCTCTGCGTTAAAGGGGGGTAGGTAATGTCACGTTCAATAAATGAAGTTGCCGTCGCGGCACTCTCTCGTCGCGAGCACTCTATTCTTGAAATACGTCGAAAATTAAAGTTAAAAAGCTTCGAAGAAGACGAGATTGATGCCTGTATTGAAAAGTTAATTAATAATAATTTGCTCTCAGAAGAGCGTTTTACTGAAAGTTATATTAATATGCGCAAACGGCGTGGTTATGGTCCCGGGCGTATTGCTCTGGAGTTACAGGAAAGAGGCATCGATGAGCTTCAGTTCGGTGATTTTCTGGATAGAAATAACCCTGACTGGCATGATGTGATGCGGCAGCAGTATTGTAAAAAATACGGAAATCGGCTTGCTGATGATTATGCTGAAAAGGTTAAACGCGCCAAACACCTGCAATCACGAGGTTTTCCTTTAGATTGGATATTTAAACTGAATTCTATGGATTTAGATGAGTATTAATGCCATTTAAATCAAAGATTTAACAATATAAGTTAATGTAATTTAATATGAAGACAACAGCCGAAATTCGACAACAGTTCCTAGATTTTTTTAGTAGCAAAGGACATGAGGTAGTTGCCTCTAGCTCACTGATCCCGGGTAATGATCCGACTCTTTTATTTACCAATGCGGGCATGGTGCAATTTAAAGACGTGTTCCTCGGTCAGGATGAGAGGAGTTATGTAACAGCAACGAGTAGTCAGCGGTGCGTGCGTGCTGGTGGTAAACATAATGATCTTGAGAATGTGGGTTATACCGCACGTCACCATACTTTTTTTGAAATGCTGGGTAACTTTAGTTTTGGGGATTACTTTAAGCGTGAAGCAATTAATTATGCCTGGGAGTTTTTAACCGAGGTTTGCGGTTTGCCAAAAGAAAAACTCTGGGTGACTGTTTATGCGGATGATGATGAAGCGGCTAAAATCTGGCTTGAAGAAATTGGTATAGATAAGAATAGTTTTTCTCGTATAGGTGATAAGCCGGGTGGTAAGAAAAACGAAAGTGATAATTTCTGGTCTATGGGTGATACAGGTCCCTGTGGTCCCTGTACCGAAATATTTTATGATCATGGAGAGAATATTCCCGGTGGGCCTCCAGGTACACCTGAAGAAGATGGTGATCGTTATATAGAAATCTGGAATCT
This sequence comes from endosymbiont of Galathealinum brachiosum, assembly GCA_003349885.1. Lineage (NCBI taxonomy): Bacteria > Pseudomonadati > Pseudomonadota > Gammaproteobacteria > endosymbiont of Galathealinum brachiosum. The sequence goes on from QFXC01000008.1 coordinate 57,542, forward strand.
GGTTTTCATGCAGTACAATAGGGATAAGTCAGGCAAGATGGAGCCATTGCCGAAACCTTCTGTTGATACGGGTATGGGGTTAGAGAGACTGGCTGCAATTTTGCAGGATGGTCATAGTAATTATGATATTGATCTATTTCAGGCTCTCATTGGTGCGGCTGCAAAAGAAACCGGATTTAAAGATTTAACTCACAGTTCGCTTAAGGTTATAGCTGACCATATAAGATCCTGTTCATTTTTAATTGTTGATGGTGTTCTGCCGTCTAATGAAGGGCGAGGGTACGTTCTTCGTCGAATTATCCGTCGTGCTTTAAGGCATGGACATAAACTTGGCCAGAATGATTTATTTTTTCATAAACTGGTTAAACCACTGGTTGAGCAGATGGGTGTTGCTTATCCTGAGCTTAAGAAAGCTCAGAAACAGGTTGAAGATGCTCTGAAGTTAGAAGAGAAGCGTTTTGCTGAAACGCTGGATCAGGGAATGAAAATTCTTGAAGACAGTATTGAGTCTATTAAAGACGGATTAATACCGGGTGAAATGGTTTTCAAATTATATGATACCTATGGTTTTCCAGTTGATTTAACAGCTGATATTGCGCGTGAGCGTGAGTTAAGTCTCGATATGCCGGGTTATGAAGTTGCTATGGAGGCTCAGCGAGAACGAGCCAGATCTGCAAGTAAATTTGGTGTTGATTATAACGACTCAATTGATACTGATTCAGTAACAGAGTTCACCGGTTATGATTTATTAAAAGACCAGTCTGAAGTGGTTTCACTATTTAAGGATGGAGAATTGGTTGATTCAGTATCAACGGGTGATGACGCTATTGTTGTTTTAAAGCATACGCCGTTCTATGCAGAGTCTGGTGGTCAGGTGGGTGATACAGGTTTGCTGGTTAATGATAGCGCTGGTTTTGAGGTTCTTGATACGAAAAAACAGGGTAAGGCGTTTATTCATATTGGTTCTGTTACAAAAGGTGAATTAAAAGTTGGAGAGAGTCTCAGCGCTGAGATAAATACAGTACGCCGTGATGCGATAATTCGTAACCATTCAGCAACACATTTAATGCATGCTGCGCTGCGCAGTATTTTGGGAGAGCATGTTCAGCAAAAAGGTTCGTTATGTGACGATCAGCGATTAAGGTTTGATTTCTCACATAATGAAGCGATTAAGCCTGATCAGTTATTTGAAGTTGAGCGCCTGGTTAATCAGCAGATCCGTTCAAATTTAAATACTGAAGCAGAAGAAATGGCGATTGCAGATGCTAAAGAAAAAGGCGCGATGGCATTGTTCGGTGAAAAATACGGTGATGAGGTGCGTGTTGTAGCAATGGGTGGTTTTTCTGTTGAGCTTTGTGGTGGTGTTCATGTGGGTAGCAGTGGTGAAATCGGCTCGTTTAAAATTGTTGCTGAAAGCGGGATTGCCTCAGGTGTGAGGCGAATTGAGGCGGTTACAGGTATTGCTGCGATTGAGTACTCGAACAATCAATCTAATAAAATCAATAAGATATCTTCACTTCTTAAAGCAAGTAATGATGAGATTGAAGATAAGCTTTCACAGGTTTTAAGTAAAATAAAAGCTCAGGAAAAGGAAATTGCTCAGCTTAAGTCAAAGATGGCGACACAAACAGGTAAAGACTTAACAGCGGATGCGGTTGAGATTGATGGAATTAAAGTACTGGCCGTTAAACTTGAAGGTGTAGATAGTAAGTCTTTGCGTGACACTATGGATCAGCTTAAAAATAAACTGGGATCTGCAATTATTATTCTAGCCACAGCAGATGACAAAAAAGTCAGTCTCTGTGCTGGTGTAACCAAAGATCAGACAGGTCGTATTAAAGCCGGTGATCTGGTTAATATGGTTGCCAGTCAGGTAGGTGGCAAAGGTGGTGGACGGCCGGATATGGCAATGGCCGGTGGCAGTCAGCCTGAAAACTTGCAGAAAGCTCTGGACTCGGTAACAGACTGGGTTGAACAGCAGTTATAATGATCTGCAATTCGCAATATTTATGCTCGTATGACATAATTCGCCACCTTATTTAAGGTGGCTTTTTAGTAGATAGAAAACATGGCTTTAATAGTACAAAAATATGGTGGTACCTCAGTCGGCACGATTGAGCGTATACAGGCTGTTGCTGAGCGTGTCATTGCGACGCGTGACAGGGGTAATCAGGTTGTGGTTGTAGTTTCGGCAATGAGCGGCGAAACAAATAGGCTAATTGGCCTTGCAAATCAAATAGATAAGAAGCTTTCTACACGTGAAATGGATGTTCTTGTATCCACTGGTGAGCAAGTAACTATAGCTCTTTTGACAATGGCGCTACACGCAAAAGGTGCTGATGCCAGATCTTATACCGGTGCGCAGATCAAAATGCTTACTGATAATATTCATGGTAAAGCGCGAATTAAAGATATTGAATGCGATAATATGCAGAATGATCTTGCTGCAGGAAATATCATTATTGTGGCTGGATTTCAAGGTGTAGATCACGATGGCAATATAACTACGCTTGGACGGGGTGGTTCTGATACCACAGCTGTTGCAATTGCAGCAGCACTTAAAGCTCATGAATGTCAGATATATACAGATGTGGATGGTGTTTATACAACGGACCCAAGAGTAGAGCCTAGAGCGCGAAAACTGGACCGTATAACATTTGAAGAAATGCTGGAGATGGCTAGCCTGGGGTCAAAAGTTTTACAGATACGTTCGGTAGAATTTGCTGGTAAATATAATGTTCCTTTACGCGTATTATCTTCTTTTGAAGAGGGTGAAGGGATTGGTACATTAATAACAACAGAGGAAGATGAAATGGAACAGGCCGTAATTTCCGGTATTGCTTTTAATCGGGACGAAGCTCAGCTGACCATTTCTGGTGTGCCTGATCAACCCGGTATTGCATCGCAGATTTTAGGTTCAATTACTGAAGCGAATATTGAAATAGATATGATAGTACAGAATGTGGGTGAAGATGGAACAACCGACTTTACATTCACGGTACATCGTAACGATTACCCTCAGGCTATCGAACTACTTGAAAATACTGGTAAAAAGCTAGGCGCTAAAAAAGTCAAAGGTAATGACTCTATTGTTAAAATTTCAATTGTCGGTGTTGGTATGCGATCACATGCTGGTATTGCGTCAAGTATGTTTGCTGCATTAGCGAGAGAAGGCATTAATATTCTGATGATTTCTACTTCGGAAATTAAGATTTCAGTGGTTGTAGATGAAAAATACCTTGAACTAGGTGTAAGGACTTTACACAGTGAATTTGGTTTAGAGCAAAAAACTGCATAAAAAAGTGAACGCCATCACAATTTAGCTGTGTTAATATTACAGTCTGGTGACAGGGTACAAGGATTAGTGACTCTAGTTGCCGTTGGTGATTGAAACTAGGAGTAGTAAAAATGTTAATTTTAACCCGCCGAGTTGGCGAAACACTAATGATTGGTGATGATGTATCTGTAACAGTACTGGGTGTCAAAGGCAACCAGGTTCGTATTGGTATAAATGCACCTAAAGAAGTCTCTGTGCATCGTGAAGAAATTTACGAACGTATTCAGAGAGAGCAGGAAGGCCAGAACGCCGGAAACTCAGCAGGCTAATATTTTTAGCAATATGGGCTTTACCTGAGACTAAATCGCAGGTATTCTACGCCCCATCGAAACCGCCGCTTTTTGCGGCGGTTTTGTTTGAAGTTTAAAATGAATTTGTAGAGCTGATTAAATTGTCTGGAACAGTTTGAACATGATGACCGCTTTATGGCGTCATGGCCCGTAAGAGGGTGTAGGACAGGAGTCCAGAATAAGGTGCACAAATAAGTTAGAAGTACATAATGCTTTTAAGAAAGAATTGGAGAGCTGGCCGAGTGGCTGAAGGCGCACCCCTGCTAAGGGTGTATATTGGAAACAGTATCGAGGGTTCGAATCCCTCGCTCTCCGCCAAATTTAATTAACTTAATCTTTAATTATTCGATTAAGTTAGATCAAGTTTTTTATCTTTAGTTTTAGTCATGAAAAAAGCAGCTACCAACCTATAATATAGCTGCTTTTTTTCTCTAGCAATCTTTTTAGTAATATAGCAATTCCTATGCTGATCGCTATTGTGAAGACCGTTCTTATTGCAAATATAATAATGCCAGGTAAAAAATCTATATATTCAATAAGTGAAAAACTATCGATAAATAATATAACAAATGAATGTAGGAAAAATATCGCAAAACTTATTGATGCTAAATATTTTAACAGTGGTATTTCTATATGATCGATTTTTTGCAGTAAGGATAAGATAAAAAATATCAATAATATTTTTTGGATAATGAGAATATCTATTCCATTGTAAGAAAATATTACTTTTTTAGTAAAATTATAATAAAATCCATAATATGTTATTTGTATGTACGATAGTAATAATACGGCTAAGCCTAAGATATAAGCTTTGTTTTTAATGAATTTTAGAATGATCACTTTCTGCAGAGAAAATATAATGCCCAATAAATAAATGGGTAAAAAGTATATAACTGAGTGTATTGTAAAAAGAAAATATGTTGTACGGTAAGCAATTTCATGTGAAGGTCTATGAATAATCATAGAAATAGCTAACATTATAATAAAAATAATAATTTGTTGTTTTATCGATAGCTCTATATAGAATAAAAATATAGGCGAAATTAAAAATATCACCATTATGAAAGGTATATACCAATAAGCTAATAGAGTGTTGCCAGTCCATAGATATTTTGAAAATAGTATAAGGCTATTAAATATAGTATTTGTTTCATAAATAAGATGATGAGGTTGTAGATCTAGAAAGCTTAAAATAAAGAAGAAGCCAATAAAGCTTAGTAATAAATATGGAATTAAAAGCGCTTTAGATTTTTTTACAATAAATCGTTTGTAGTTAAAGTTTTGGTAAAATACAAAGTGAAAGAAAAAGCCTGATATAAATACAAAAAATGACGTACCGCCAATAATTATATTTGCGATCATCATTTCCGGGATTGTATTATTCATACTCCACGGTTGAAAGGAGTGCCCAGCCACAATTAGAACAATAGCTATTGCTCTAAAATAACAGAAGTAATTTAATCTCATTAGATATCCATGTCATATTTAAGTCATTTGGGCATACTACCCTAGATAATGTATTATAAAGAAATAATTAAATTGTTCTATATTAAGCCTCGGTTATTTATAATTGATTTAATTGCTAATCTATGAGGTTTAAGTTAGGAGAACTGGATCTAATGGGAATTAATTTTATGTTATTACTTTTTATATAAAAAAATCATTGACGTAGTGGGATAAATTCTACATAATTCACGCCCTCAGAAGATCAGCGCCTGTAGCTCAGCTGGATAGAGTACTCGGCTACGAACCGAGCGGTCAGGGGTTCGAATCCCTTCAGGCGCACCATATAAAAAAAGCCTCCCTAATTAATTAGGGAGGCTTTTTTATGTCGTGTATTAAATGAATTTGATGTGAGTCACGATATAAGCTATTTTAACAATAGTTCTTGGTCTTCAGGTTGGTCAAGAGCTGCTAATTAAGATATGTTTATAAGCGACCATCTGCTTCACCTGCTTCTAGTAGATACTTGACGTCATATATAACAGAATTGTCTTTGCAGAGTGCTCTAAGTCCTTTTGCGCCCATTTCAGCAAATTCTTTATGGGCTACTGCAATAATAATCGTATCGTAATAACCTAACTTAGGTTCTTTGATGACATCTAGGCCATACTCGTTGATGGCATCCTGAGCATCCACCCAAGGGTCGTAAATATCTACATTTGCGTTATATGGTTTCAATTCACTTAAAATGTCGACTACTTTAGTATTTCTAAGGTCAGGACAGTTTTCTTTGAAAGCCAGACCTAAAACAAGAATGTTAGAATCGACAATATTAATTCGTTTTTTAGCCATTAATTGTGATGTCATAAGTACAACATGGGCGGCCATGTATTCATTGGTGTGGCGACTTGCAGGAATAATAGCAGGTTCAAAACCTGTTTCCTGAGCTTTGTGCACTAAATAGTAAGGGTCAACACCAATACAGTGACCACCAACTAAGCCGGGTCTGAAGGGAAGGAAATTCCATTTAGTACCAGCAGCTTCTAGAACATCAAGTGTATCGATATTTAATCTTGAGAAGATTAAGGAAAGCTCATTAACAAGTGCGATATTTACATCTCGCTGCACATTTTCAATTACTTTAGCAGCTTCTGCTACTTTTAACGTGTTAGCCTTATAAGTACCTGCTGTAATGACTGATAAATATAATGAATCTACAAAATCAGCAGTATCAGGCGTAGATCCAGAAGTGATTTTAAGTATTTTAGTTACATGATGTTCTTTGTCGCCTGGATTGATTCGTTCAGGGCTATAACCAATAAAGAAATCTTGGTTGAATTTTAAATTAGAGGTTTTTTCTAATGCGGGTACACAAACTTCTTCAGTTGCACCAGGATATACTGTTGATTCATATATTACGGTATCGTTATGTTTAAGAACCTTGCCTAATGCTAGGCTTGATTGAATTAAAGGTGTTAAATCTGGTTTTTTATTTTTATCGACAGGTGTAGGTACGGTGACTACGTAAACATTACAATCTGCTATTTTTTCTAGGTCAGCCGTATAACTGAGAGATTTAGGTGTTTTAAGTTCTTCTTCAGATACCTCTAAGGTACTGTCTTTCCCCAATAGCAACTCATCAATACGAGGATGATTAATATCATACCCAATAGTTTCGTATTTTTTGCCAAATTCGACGGCAAGAGGTAGACCTACATAACCAAGTCCAACTACACAAATCCGTGTATTTTCTAAATCAAACATTCTTAAAAGTCCCATATAATTTAATATTCAATTAATAATAACTGATGGAGGCGGGTGGAGCATTAAGTTTATGAAATAGTTTATGTAGAAGAAAGTAATATATTAGTTAAATGATAAAAAATTAGTTACAATGTGGTTTGTTATTTACAAAATCATATTGTCTCACATCATATATTAAGGAATTAATCACAAGCTATGTTAAGGATATTTGGGCACTATATACCCACAAGTATAGTTTTACTTATGATTATTGAACTAATAGTGCTTTTTATGTCTGTTTATGCAGGTGCCTATGCCCGTTTTTTTGATTCTTCTAACATCACTTCAGAACTTAGTTTATTGCAACCTATCAATATAAAGGCAGGTGTATTTGCTGCGATTATGTGGTTAAGCATGGTGGCAACAGGGCTACATGCTAGAAATAATGTTGATGATTTTTCAGCCATAATGATCCGTATTTTCATTAGTTTTATCTTAGGATTAGCTTTAATTATTGCTACCTACTATATATACCCCAAGGTATTTTTAGGTCGTGGTGTCTTTGCTTTCTCATTAATAATTGCTTTTATTGGTATTCTATTTACACGGACACTATTTTATAAAATTGATAACCATAACGCATTTAAGCGTCGTTTATTAATCTTAGGCACTGGTAATAAAGGTAAAATGCTAGAAGGCTATAAAGACTATGCTATGAAAAGAGGTTATGACATAGCAGGTTTTATAAATGTTGATCAAAATGAAGTGCTCATTAATCCAGATAATATCCTTACTATAGAATCTACCTTATTAGATCTTTGTATTGATAATGATATAAGTGAAATAGTACTAGCTATGGATGATAGACGCGTTGGTTTTCCTCTATCAGGCTTACTAGAATGCAAAATGAAAGGCATTGTAGTTCGTGAAATTTTAGATTCATTGGAGCGAATAACAGGACATATCGAATTAGATGCCTTGCATCCTAGTTCAGTTATCTTTTCTGACGGTTTTACAAACGCAGTATCTATCAGTTATATCAAGCGAATATTCGATGTCTTTGCTAGTTTATTGATTTTATTATTAGCCAGTCCAATTATTATAATTACAGCTTGTGCAATTTGGCTGAGTAGCTTTGGACGAGACCCCATTTTTTATAGGCAGATACGCTTAGGCTTGTGTGATGCTCCTTTTGGTGTATTAAAATTTCGAAGTATGAAAACAGATGCTGAAAAAGATGGGGCTCAATTTGCCAGTAAAAATGATTCTCGAGTCACTATCATTGGTGCTTTCATAAGAAAAACACGAATTGATGAATTGCCTCAACTTTTTAATGTGCTTAAAGGTGATATGAGTTTTATCGGCCCACGACCTGAAAGACCTCAGTTCGTTTTAGGTTTTGAGCAATCTATACCTCATTATTCTTTGAGGCATACTGTAAAACCCGGTATAACGGGTTGGGCTCAAATTTGTTATCCATATGGTGATACTGAAGAAGATACAAAAAACAAGCTTCAATATGATTTGTACTACATCAAAAATTATAGCTTGTTCTTAGACATGAATATTTTATTTCAAACAGTTCAAGTCGTATTATTTGGTCAAGGAGCTAGGTAATTTTCTACTATAGCAATGGCTATTGTATTGATAATCGTGCTTTTAGAGGGTTATTACTAGTTCTTTTCCAATAAGTGACTTCACCATTTTTAAAATGTATTTCTGATTTTCCGTAATACCATATATCACCTTTTATTTTAGTTGGTGACCCCTGAATAAAAATTACCTCTCCTAATGTAGATCCATATGAGAAATATTGATCAATTACAGTATCCTTTACATTAACGGGCTCTGCTTTATTGGTATTTATAGCAATTGGAGCTGCAATTTTTGTTTCTGTTATGTCATTAGAAGTATTGATTTGATCGTGAGTTTCGAGCATGTCATATTCTGAATTATTTATTGCAACGTACATAGTTGTAGGCATAAGGATCAAAACAATTGCTGCATAAATGAGTTTTTTTGAAGATGATGTTTGTGTAGAGAGAGTAGTGCTCTTGTTTTGAGTCTTAGTATTTGTAGGTTTAGATGATGCCTCTTGTCTTGTTGTAGGCTCTTTATAAGCTTTATTGGTGTTTAAATCTTTAGAGTCTGTTTTAGGGGCCTCTGGTAGCTTATCAATAGGTAATGAGCCATGTTTACGATAATAAGTGCTTAATGCTTGATATGCATTATTAATGATCTTGATTTTTTCATCAGTCGAAGTTGTGTGTTCTATTTGCTTTTCAATTTTATCCGGGTGATATTTTTGGACGAGTAGCTTATAAGACTTGCGAACCTCTTTCCAAGAGCTGGTGGTTTTTAAACCAAGGGTTCTATAATGTTGGTTGAATTTCATGTATTCGATAATGATTTAACATCAATAATTTTGACTGTGATTATATTATAGCATTGGCTACTAAAATAAAGAGGCATTAATATAAAACGAAATGATTATGTGCTGCATTTAGTGATTTGTAATGTATTGAGTTTGTACAGTCGATTTATATAACAGAGCTTATTTTTAAGCAGGTTAGCTATAAATAAAATTGATACCTAATGACTTATATTATTTGAAATGTTAGCTATTAGGTCGTTGTTTTAGTTAAATAAACATATTAATACTAGATTAAATTATATTTACTAATATTCATAACTAATAAATAACTTTTATATAGATTTATGAGCAAGTAGTTTGTAAAATACCATGTTCTTATCACGCTGATAGTTTGATTAAGGACAGATTGAATATTATATTCGTATATTGTAATAGTCTAATGTTTATAAGTTAAGGCATTTTAATGGAGAAAAAAAATGTATAGAGCCATATTGGCAGCTGTATCAACTTTTGTGTTATTTTTATTATTAACTGGATGCGCCTCAAATGCATATGTATCTGTAAATTCAGAAACACTGAAAGAGTTAAACAGTGCAAAAACGGTACAAATTTATCATATCGGTGTTGATGATACGGTTAAAATTAATGTATGGCGAAATGCAGAGTTATCAGTAACTGTTCCTGTTAGACCTGATGGTAAGATTTCTATGCCACTTATTGGTGATATACGTGCAGCTGGAATGACACCTCAATCAGTCGCTACTAATATAGAAAAGAAATTACAAAATTTTGTTAGAGATCCAAATGTTACTATTATGGTTACTGGTTTGAAAAGCAACGAGTACTTAACTCGATTGCGTATAACTGGAGCTGTTAAAAATCCAAGTTCACTTAATTTTAGACAAGGTATGACGGTACTAGATGCCATCTTAGCCGCGGGAAGTGTAAATGATTTTGCAGCACCTAATAATACTAAACTCTATCGTAAAATTAAAAATAGACCGCGTATCATTAATATTTATCTAGGCGATATTCTGTATAAAGGCGAATTGGAGACTAATATTGAATTAAGACCAGGTGATATATTAACTGTACCTGAGCGTTTGTTTTAATCGTGGAGTTTAATATATGAATTTGCCAATTGAAGACGTTATTAAGTTAGTAATTGCAGAAGCATTTGCTCGTCGTTATATATTTTTTGTACTTTTTTTAATTATTAGTCTTACACTACTATCTGTTGGATCTGTTTGGCCTAAACGTTATTCAACATTTAGTATTATTCAGGCAAATGACAGCAATATTTTGCAGCCATTAATGAAAGGCACTGCCGTTGCAACCACTTCAACTGCTTATGTAAAAAATGCTGAAGAAATTATCTATGGTGAGGAATTTTTAAACAAAATATTACCTCAGACTGATTGGTTAGTTACAAAACGTTCAGACATAGAATTAGCAGAAATCAAGAAAGATCTTAGACATAGGTTAAGTGTTAGAGGTATTGGAAACAATACTATAAAAATTGAATATCATGATACTGATCCGATGCAAGCATTTGTTATTACTAAAGGTGTTTCTGAATTATTTGTAAAGATGGGTGAAGAATCAAAAATAACTGAAAGTCAATCTGCTTATGATTTTATAGAAAAACAAGTTAATGAATATTTAGAAAAGCTAACAACGGTTGAAGAAACACTTAGAGAATTTAGATCAAATAATCCAGGAGCACGCCCCGGTTTAGAGACTGAAGTTTCCGGTAGAATCAGCCGAATCACATCAGATATAGAGAGAACGCGCTTAGAAATACGTGAAACAGAAATTAGGCGTGATTCACTGCAAAAACAATTATCTGGTGAAGCAGCAATTACAATAAGTCAATCAAGAGAAGGTCAGTATCGAGCTAAAATAGCAGATCTACAAACACGTCTTGAAAATTTAAGATTAGATTATAAAGATACTTATCCTGATATTGTAAGAATTAAACATCAAATTGAGGATCTTAAACAGTCTATGAAGAATGAAATGCTCGTGCGAGAAGAAGCTAAAAAACTTGCAGGGTCCACTAATTCTCAATATGTTGATGAAGCTATATTACTTAATCCGTTGTATCAAAAATTACGTAGTGATGCTTCTACCACTCAGACTAAAATTGCTACATTACAAGCACGCATAACTGAATTAAGTAAAATGCTCAATAATGAATATAAACGAGCTAAAGAAATTCATGGAGGTGAAGCAACATTATCAAAGTTGACGCGTGATTATCAAGTGAATCAGGAAATCTATCAGGATCTTTTAAGAAGAATGGAAAAAGCCCGAGTTTCAAGAAACTTGGATAAAGAAAATCAAGGATTAACATTTAAAATTCAAGAACCAGCTAAAATACCTTTAATACCAACAGGTATTCGTTTTTTGCATTTTATGGTAGCTGGTTTAGCGCTTGGTATAACTGCGCCCTTCGCTTTAATCTTCATTATGTTGCAGGTAGATCCACGTTTAAGATTTTCTAGAGTCATACAAGCTGAAATGGAAATACCTGTTCTCGCAGAGATACCAATGATTACAACTAAAAAAGAAGATCGTAGCTTAAAAGTCAGTTTAGTTATCTTATTATTTGGTTTTTGCATTATATTATTTATATATGGTTATGTTGGTTGGATTAAATATACGGGGCAAATGTAATGAGTAAGATAGAAGAAGCATTAAATAAAGCTAAAAAGTCTCGTGAAAAAGGTTTAACGGCATATAAAGGTAATTTAAAAGCATCAGATATTAGTGAATTGGTGTCACCTGATACTATGGGTGGTGAAGTTTTGAGAAAGTCTGCTGCGCAAGATATAGCTTTAATGGATAGTGGTGATGAACTGAATGATGATAGCCTTTCAGAATTAAAAGTTATTTATTCTGGAATGCAAGATAATAAAATAGCCAACACGTATCGTGACTTACGTACAAAACTTATTCAGAAAAATAAAGGAAAAAACTTTATTATTATGGTTACTACATGTAATGCTGGTGAAGATACTGCATTAACATCACTTAATATTTCAGCTGCTTTTTCATTTGATGAAAGTAAAACTTCATTGTTAATCGATTGTAATTTAAATAATCCAAAACTTGACGATTTATTGAAAATGAATGCAGATGCAGGTTTAACTGATTACCTTGAAAATGAATCTATTGAGGTTAATAAAATAGTACATAAAACAGGTATAAAGCGCCTTAAAGTAATACCGGCAGGTACATCACGAGAAACAGCTACAGAATACTTTACGTCGTTACGAATGAGAAAATTAATGAGTGATCTATTACATAGATATGATGATAGATATATCTTTATAGATGCAGCACCTATTACTGAATCTGCTGATACTCGTATTCTTGTTGATTTATGTGATTATGTAATATTAGTTGTACCTTATGGAGTTACCACAAAAGGTAAAATTGAAGAGGCTAAAGAAGCAATTGATAAGGATAAAATGCTAGGTGTTGTATTTAATAATGTGCCCAAAATACCTAAATTTAGGATGCCTAAAGTTTTTAGTTTTTAGTCATAGTTCAGGGAAAAAATACTATGATTAATTTAAAATTTAAAATTTATTTTTTATTATTAATAAGTATATTTAATATATCAAATGCTGCTCAGGTTGATTATTTTGCAGGTGGCTCGGTTACTCAATATGATAATATTGAGTTAGAATTTATTCCTAGAGAGGAAACAGCCGTAAGTTTAAATACAGGTATTAAAGTTTTTGAAGATTCGGCTAACTTATCTTCTAATGTAAGATTTGCCTTTTCATCCATAGATTACTTAAATGATGTTACTGAAGATGAAAATATTGGTAAGTTATTTGCTAACTTTGTCTGGAGGGTATCCCCAGGACAATTTGAGTGGCACCTGGATGAGGTGTTTACACAAACGGTAATTGATGTATTAGAAAGCGATGCACCTTCAAATAGACAAAATATCAATTTTATCTCTACAGGCCCTGATTACACGATTAGAGCTAATGCAAGAAATAATATTATTTTTAAAGGCAGGGTTCAAAAGTATAACTTTGAAAAAGATAAGGATAACTCGCGAGCGAGATTAGACTCAGTTTGGTTACATAAAGTTAATTCATCATTATCTTTATCTGTTAATTCAAATGCAGAACTTGCAAGATTTGAAAATAATGATGTTAATACTGATTTTACTCGTTTTGATGGATTTTTAAGTCTTGATTATGATCGTGGTCTAAATAAGATAGAGCTTGAATATGGAACAAGTCATATAGGTAAAAGAGGCGAAGACGATTTCGATAGTAATCGTTATTTAGTTTCAATTATTAATAAAAGAACTAAAACATCACAAGTAGCATTTACTTATATAAGTAAACTATCAGATACAGGAAGGCAGGCAGCGAACTTAGGTTATATTGAAAATATTGGCGATACAGTGTTAGATTCAGTAGCTAATACTGTGTTTGTTGATGAAACAATTCAAATGCAGTATTTAAAAACATACTCATCAGGCAAAGTTACATTTGAACTAAGATCACGACAACGTGATTATGTTATTCAAGATGATTTAGATGATGAAGCTGTAAGCGCCGTAATTAAAGGTGTAGAGTTTCTGCATGGAGCCAATAGTGTTGGTTATGGGATAAATTATACTAATAAAATATTTCAAGATCCTGTTTTGGCTAGAGAAGATGATAATTTTACATATTCATTAAATTACTCTCATTATGTTAGAAGAAATATTAGATTTAGAATCGATATAAGATCTCTTGAGAGAGAAAGTACAGTTAGTAGTGAAGCATATGATGATTTGAGAATCACCGCTTCGCTTGTTTACACATCATTGTAAGGAACCAATTATGTATTTGGAGTTTTTTGGGCTAAAAGATTTTCCTTTTCGAATAACGCCTGATACAGATTACCTGTATATGAGTTCTGCTCACTCAAGAGCAAAAGCATATATGGAATATGCTATATTTAATCGCGAAGGATTCGTTGTAATAACCGGTGAAATCGGTTCAGGTAAAACAACACTTATAAAAAAACTTTTATCGGAACTAGATGAAAATGTACTGGTAGCAAAAATATTTCAAACACAATTAAATGAAATTGAATTACTTCAAGCTATTTTAGTTGAGTTTGGTATGAATCCGTTTAGTGCCAAAAAAGTTGAACTATTAACTATGTTGAATCAGTTTTTAGTTAATAGTTATCTTGAAAATAAACAAGTCTTATTAATAATAGATGATGCTCAAAACTTAAGTAAAAGAGTATTGGAAGAAATAACATTACTCTCAAGTGTAGAAACTCAAAAAGAAAAAATATTACATGTTATTTTAGTTGGTCAGCCAGAATTAAATGCTAAGTTAGAAGCAACTGATATGGAGCAGTTATTACAAAGGGTAAGTTTGCGATATCATGTGCGAGCTCTGACACTTGATGAAACCCATGAATATATTGTGCATCGTTTAAAAATTGCAGGAATTAGAGAGAAGATATTTGATGCAGATATAGTTTCAAGTATTTTTGAATACTCAGGTGGGATACCTCGACTTATAAACACTTTATGTGATACATGTTTAACATGTGCATTCGCTGATGATATTAAATATGTTAAGCAAGATGAATTCAAAAGTGCTATTGGTGAATTACAGTGGGTAAAATATAAGGATAAAAAAAGAAAAGCTGATAGTGTTTGTTTAGATGAAAATACAATTACTGAAAGCCTTTATGATGAGGAAGATTTGATTAATTATACAGCGGATGATAAAAAGATTGAAGATGTTGTAAATGGAGCTTATATACCAATTGCATCTAGAGCGCTAGTAGAAATATCAAGACAACTTAAACGCATAGCAGATCACTTAGATACTACTAAATAATATTTTTAAAGTGAGCGGTAATAAATGAATTCACAAATAACTAATGCTTTTACTGTTGATGTTGAAGATTATTTTCAAGTTGAAGCTCTTTCAGGAGTTGTAAATCGATCTGATTGGGGTAAGCATAAATGCCGAGTAGAAAAAAATACACATAAAATCCTTTCTTTATTAGATGAGTCTAATCAAAAAGGTACTTTTTTTACACTAGGTTGGATTGCTGAACGTTATCCTAATTTAGTTAAAGAAATAGCAGGTCTCGGGCATGAAGTAGCATCACATGGTATGAGTCATAAGTTGATATACACACAAACGGAAGCTGAATTTAGAGAAGAAACTTTTAAAGCTAAAGCTATTGTGGAAGATATTATTCAGTGTGAAGTTAAAGGATATAGAGCAGCTACTTATTCTATAACTAAAAAATCATTGTGGGCTTTAGACGTACTAGTAGAGGCAGGATTTAAGTACGATTCAAGTATTTTTCCAATGCGTCATGATAGGTATGGTATACCTAGCGCAGATCATCTACCTGGTATTATTACCACACCAAACGGTGGAGATATTATAGAATTTCCAATATCAACAGTGAAAAATTCACTGTTTACCATGCCAATTGCCGGGGGTGGATATTTCAGATTATTTAACTATTTCATAACTAAATGGGGGCTTGCTTCTATTAATCGTAATAACAATCCCTTTATGTTCTATATTCATCCATGGGAAGTTGATTTTGAACAACCTAGAGTTGATGGTTTGAGTCGGTTTTCAAAATTTAGACATTATAATAATTTAGAGGTATGTGAAAGAAGACTACAAAGTCTTTTATCTGATTTTAAATTTGATAGTATGAACGCCGTTCTTGATTCGATGACCTTATCCAGAACTAAGTACTAATCAAATGCATATTTCTCAATTGTTTTAACAGCAACTTCTGTAGCCGAGCCAATATTAAACAAGGTAGCATTTTTTAGTTCAGTTCTGGCTTTTGATATTTCTTCGGGTTCATTTTTAATAGAAAACAAAACAGATTCTAATTGCTCTGGTGAATCTAACTGATAAGTTGCAGCATATAAAGGGGCAATAAATTCTTCTGCATCGAAGGATTTTAAAATACCTTCTTTCATATATGTTATAATTGGTTTATCAAATATTAAATATTCATAAGTTACAGAGCTAGCATCACCTAAAAGTATATCAATATACGGCATTAATTCATAAACTGAATGATCAATAGAATAAGAAATTTGTACACCTTTTGATTTTATTTGATTGATTTTTGTATTCCAGTCAAATCCATTGCAATTTTTAGGTTGTAAAAGTAATGGGTGAGGTCGAATAATAACGTTATAATTATTTAGGGAAGCTAGTTCATCAAGAATTTGATTGTTCATTGAAATTAATTCTGGATATTTTGACCAACTGGGTGCATATAAAATTGTTGGCTTAGATGGAGCTAATTTTATAGTGTGGGGTAGTGCGGATTTGTTTGATAATAGTTTGTCAGTTATAGGTAGGCCAATTTTTTCAACCACGACGGTTGGGTCTACAAAGTTTTCTAGTACTTTTTGTGTGGTTGGGCCGACAGAAAATAATACGTTGTAATTATTTATTTCTTTATTTTTTATATATGACATTTTTGGGCCTGCGCCATGAAACATACATATTGATATGTCGTTTATAAACCATGTAGGGCAGCGCTCTATTTCAGTTGTTATTAATACGTCAAAAAGATTAAACCAATCATGCCAAAATTTTTTAAATGACATATAATTAACATTAGGTATTATGTCGTCTGGTTTGATTCCAGGCCATCTTATTATGCTGATTTTATAGCGAGGGTCTTTTAATATTTCTTTGACTATGGGCTCAAGATGATAAAAGTGAAATTTTTCACAAGCATCAAAAATAATGTGAACTCTTTTATCAAAAAAATATGGAAATAAATTGGACAGATGTTTTATGCATTTTTTAGTAATTATTCTTTTGGTATCTGTCATGTTAAATCTCCATAAATTTTATTTAGGATATAATGTACACTCTTATTATAAAGCATACTGCCTAAAATAGGTATAGTAATCGTATTACAGTTTTATTAATTTGAATTTTACATAGTAGGTATTAGGGTATGGATATAAGTGATTTAGAATGTGATTTAAACAGCTATAATTTAAATGTTAGATCAAAAGCATTGCTTGAATTAAATTCATATCTAGAGCAAGGTAAATTTGAGGTTGCATCAAAAAATGATTGGATAAATTTACACTGTCATTCGTTTTATTCTTATAATGGATATGGAATGTCTCCATCCTCAATTGTATGGAAAGCAAAAAAGTTAGGTTTAAGTATGATAGGGCTTGTTGATTTTGATACGCTTGATGGTGTAGATGAATTTCATGATGCAGGAAGGATGCTTAAGATTAAAACAATAGCTAGCATGGAGACTAGGGCTTATATTTCTAAATATACAGATATGGAAATTAATTCGCCGGGCGAGCCTGGAATTGCATATCATATGATTTCCGGATTAAATTCAGGGGTTAACACACATTCTGATCAATATTTATCAAGTTTATTTTTAAATAAATCACATGATAGAAATAATATTATTATCAATAAAATTAATTCGATTTTAACTAAAATCCCTTTGAATTATACAAAAGATGTGTTGTCATTAACTCCTAACAATAACCCTACTGAACGACATATTTGTAAAGCATATAGATTAAAATCCGAAAAAGTATTTAAAGATAAAAATGAAAGGCTTCAATTCTGGTGTGTATCGACATGCTCTGATCTCTCTACAGTTAAAGAAATATTTGATAATGATTTAAAATTAGAGGCATTTATTCGATTGAAACTAATGAAAAAAGGAGGTATTGCTTATCAACAGCCTTCGCCAGATAATTTTCCTAATTTATCGGATGTGAATCAGTATACTAAATTACTTAATGGTATTTCAGTTATGGCTTGGGTTGATGGTATGAGTCCGGCAGAAGCTCATATAGAAGATTTAATTCAATATCATTTGTCGCTAGGAGCAAAAGGAATCAATATTATTCCCGATAGAAATTATAATATACAAGATAAAGAATTAAAGAAAAGAAAAATAGATGAGCTTTATAAAGTTGTAGGTATTGCAGAAGAAAATAATATACCAATAATGGTAGGTACCGAGCTTAATGCACCAGGATTAAAGTTTGTTGATGATTTTAGTTCTCCAGAGCTTACGCCATTACTGCCAATATTTATAAAAGGTGCAGAGGTATATTATGGCCATACAATAGAGCAATCCAATTCAGGGCATGGTTATTGTAGTAAATGGTCAGAGAGGACATTTAATAATAGTAGTGAAAGAAACTTATATTATAGAAATGTTGCTAATAACTATATTTTTTCGTAACTCAAGTCTCAATATGTTTCAAGTATTTATTAAGATCATCAGGTGTGCCTATACCATGCATTTGTGTTTGCTTGATATTATAAATCCCTATTTTTAAATTATTTTCTATACAGTAATTATATACTGGGCATGTATAGAATTCATTGTTTACTCTGTCATTATTTATTATCATGTCAATTGCGTTATCTACAAAATATTTACCTTTGCTAAATAAATAGATTCCAACAGTAGCATATTTAGATATGGCTTTCTTTTCTCTTACTTCTACGACAAGTTTATTTTCATTAATTCGAGCAAATGACCACTTGGGATCTTTTAGTTCGTCTATAAATGTTAATATTGATCCATCCAATTTTCGATTAAAGCAATCATCAATAAAATTTTTAATATCTAATTCAATAATTTGATCAGAATTAGCAATTAGTAGTGGTTCTTTATTGTTTATATATTTGCGTGAAAATAAAACAGTTGAGGCTGTCCCTTCAGTTAAATTATCAATTGCAACGAAAATAACATTAAATTTTTTTTTAATAGAATTTATAAGAAGACTTTCATTTTCTATATCTTTTTTTCTAGCAATTAATATATATCTAGCATCATGAAATGTTAAGTTTTCCAGTACACGTGCAATCATAGGAGCGCCATTTACATCAATAAATGGTTTCGATTTAGTATATCCGGCATTAGAAAATCGACTGCCAGCACCAGCCATTGGAATTACAACATTAAGCATAAGCGTTCTTTAATTGATTATTCAAAGTCGACATTATAATCAATATTACTGTTTTTTGATGATATATGTCAATAATTTATTCAGTTATCAATAGTTTATTTTTTATCAATAAAGTGATATTATTTTATTGTTTTTCAAGAGTATTTTATTGACTTTTGTTGTTAATGTATTGGTATAGGCAGTATGATAAAAAGTAAGATTAAAGCAGTTATTTTTGATATGGATGGAGTGCTAATTGAGGAAAAAGGTTGGCATTATGATTCATTAAATAAAGCACTAAAGCTCTTTGGTCAAGAAATTAGTCAATATGATCATATTGTTACTTATGATGGGTTGCCTACAATTAAGAAGCTGGAGATGCTCAGTATTGAGCGGGGCTTACCTGAGTCGTTACATAATTTTATTAACAATATTAAGCAGCGATATACAATGGATATGATATATACACGCTGTAAACCGACTTTTAATCATCAATTTGCTTTGTCACAGTTAAAAAAAGATGGTTATAAGTTGGGAGTTGCTTCTAATTCAGCTAAAGGTACAGTAGATACCATGATGAGAAAGTCTGAATTAGGTCAATATTTAGATTTTGTTTTTTCTTATCAAGATGTAAGTAAGCCAAAACCTGATCCTGAAATATATTTAAAAGGTATACAATTTTTAGGCCTTTCGCCGAAACAGTGCGTGATAGTTGAAGATAATGAAAATGGTATCAAAGCAGCTAAAGCATCAGGTGCGCATGTATTGCAAGTGCTTAGTGTTGATGACGTCAACTATCAAAATATAACCAATAAAATTAAGCAAGTTGAGTCTTAAATTATGATTAATGTATTAATACCAATGGCTGGTTCAATTACTTACGACGGTAATCAATATGCTTATCCTAAACCTTTAACTGAGGTAAAAGGTCAGCCAATGATACAGGGCGTTCTAGAGGATTTAAACGCTATTAATAAAAGCATTAATTATATATTTGCAGTTAATGAAGCAGACTGTAAACAGTACCATATTGATAATGTATTACAATTGTTAACGAATAATAGTGTTGAGATTATTCGAGTTGTTGGTGATACAGCAGGATCAGCCTGTACAGCATTACTAGCTATAGATTCAATTAATAATGATACGCCTTTAATTATCTCCAATATGGATCAAAAATTTGATTGTGATTTATCAGAATATATTGATGCCTTTAAACAAAGAGATCTCGACGCAGCAACAATATGTTTTAATTCTGTTCATCCTCGATGGTCATATGCATTAACAAATGATGACGGTCAAGTTATTGAAACTTCTGAAAAGCGCCCGATTAGTCATAATGCAATTGCAGGTTTATTTTATTTTAAACATGGAAAGGATTTTGTTAAAGCAGCAATGCAATCTATATATAAAGATGCCAGTGTGAATGGTAGTTATTACATTGCACCTGTTTTGAATGAAATGATCTTAGATGGAAAAAAACTTGGAATAAGCTTAGTTGAAAACGATAAATATCATACGTTTTATTCGCCTCAATTACTTGAAGAATATAATAGAATATCTTAGTGGTTAAACGCTAGTATTCGATAAGCTGGTATTAAACAGCAGGTATAAGATTGACTTTAATTTACATATACTATATTAAATTATTTATTGCGCCTCAATGGTGGTTAGAGCCTTTTATTGGTATTCGTGTTGATTTGATTTTGTATCCGGTATGGTTGGCTATAATTTCTATGTCTAAGAATAAAAAATATTTTTATACAATTACGACTATAGATAAATATTTCATATTCTTTGTATGCTGGTTGCTCATATCTATTGCCCTCAATACTAAAAATGAATTGTCGATGCAACATGCAACGCAATATATTCTTTGGTTGTTGATGTATAAACTATTTCAAGCAACAGTTACCGATTTTGAATCTTTAAAAAAAGCTGTAACGGCTATGTGTGCTGTTGTTTTTTTATTAGTAATAGAAGGAATCCAGCATAAATTAAGTTTTGATGGACTGGGTTGGGCAGGTCAAGGTTTAGGTTGGGTGCAGAAAGAGGTTCTTGCTCAAGGTGGTACAGGGAGAACTCGATGGGTTAGTATTTTTGATGGCCCTGGCGTATTCTGTATTGCATATACAACTGCATTACCTTTTGTAATGCGTTATATGTTTATACCTACTTCTAAATATATAAAAATCTTATCTACTGCATTATCAATTGCATTTTTAATAGCAATTTATTTCACTGGCTCGAGAGGTGGTTTTTTAGCCACTGTTTCAATTCTAACATTATTTATCATGTATAAATCTAATATATCTATTAGTAAGTTATTAATAATATCAGCTGTGTTAGTTGTATTATTTTCGTTAGCGCCATCACATTTAACTAATGTTAAAGATTCAAGTAATTCAGCTCAGCATCGTGTTGATATGTGGGGTAAAGGTGCTGATATGTTTAGGTATCATCCAGTGCTCGGAGTTGGGCGAGGAAATTATAAAAGTTATAGTTATTTACTAATAGCACATAATTCAATGATTGAAATTATGGCTGAGACAGGTTTTCCAGGTGTGTTTTTTTGGGTCGCTCTCATATATCTTGCGTTTAAAGGTTTATATTTAGCCCATAAAAATGAAGATAAACGAGATAATAAAATGTTTATTACCTCTATTGCAATTAGTCTCGCTGGCTATTTAGTTAGTTCAATATTTGTTACAGCTGAATTTGAAACGATGTATATGCTTATCGCTTTTGCTGCTATTGCTTCTGCGAATGAGCATAAAACATTGGTTTTTTCCGCTATGGAAAAAATATACTTAGCAGGGTTTATTATTTTTTTATATCTCTTTATACGGTTATTTGTAGGCATGTATTTTGGTTGATTATCTTGTATACATAATTTAAGTAGAGATATGCATAATTAAAATTTAATCGAATATATTGGATATAGGCTTTATGCTATTGGGTATAAAAGGAATAGTCATTAATAATTTACAACAATAATAAGCATAGTTTTTATTAGAAAATCTATCAAATATACTACCTTTATTTTGCTTTTTATATGATGGATTTATATTGCTATTAGCGCTCTCTATGTGTAAAAAATTAATCATATTTTCCCACTCTTTAGCATCAAACATGCTTTCATATTTCATATAATAGTATGGAGAGTTTGATTTTTTTAACTTTTTAATTAGGCTTTTAAATCGATAGCTGCTTCGTAAAGAATATCCAATAAACTCTATCATTGAGAACGACACCTTCTTGCCTCTCTTTTTATTTAATTCTTCTTGCTCTTTACTTATGGTGTCACCAGAGTTCCAAATTCCTGTTTTTTGAGCAATTTTTAAAGATGAATATTGTGCAAGTTTGTTAGTTCTTTCAAGTAAAACTATTGGGGTTTTCTTTTCGATTACATATTTTAGGATTTCTTCATTATGATCAAAGAATAGCTTAAATCCGATTAATTTAGAGTTTCCACGTTGTAAGTAAGTTTGTTCTACAACCTTTGATAAGAATTCTATAGGGCTACTTTGACGTTGCTGAAGGGTAGGAATACTGTCACTTGTAACGCTGCTATGAATATTATCTGGATGAAATATTTCACCTTGACAGCTTACGTTATCAATCAATTCGAGTTTATGTGTTAACACAGTCGAACCTGTTCTTGGTTCGCTAATAACAACAAAAATATTATTATTTTTATCAAACGTCATTCAGAGATTCCTTGTGTGTTTATTGCTATAATAAGTTAAAATTATTTAATTGAACATTAAAGTTTTATAATAATCTTATCCATAAACCGATCTTTCATCAATTATTAAATACAGAATATTAAAAGGGTTCTTATTATGTATAAGTGGATGTTAATGCATATTTTACACGTCTTTCTATTTATTAGTAATGCCTATTCTGCCGAATATTTCGTTTCAAAAATAGGTGATGATGAATTTGTTGGATCTAAGCTATTACCTTGGCAAACAATTAATGAATCGATTAATAAATTATCACCTGGTGATATATTAAATATTGCGGATGGTATTTATACTGAAAATATAGAGCCTACTGTAAGTGGTGAAGTACAAAAGCCTATATTAATACGTGCAACCAATCCATTTAAAGTAATAGTTGATGGTAATGGTAAAAATAGGGCCCTCTATATCACAAAAGTCAGTTATTTAAGCTTCGAAGGTATGAAGTTTCAAAATTCAGGTGATAAAGCTGTTTTACAGGTAAGTAGCTCTGATGGTCAACCTGCGGAAGGAAATACAGAAACTCATCATATAATACTAAGAAAAATTTCTGTTAAAGGATCATGCTTAGATAAAAACTGCAGTGGTTTACTTATTGCTAGATCTAATGATGTTTTGTTAGAGGATTCGTGGGTCTATGGCGCAGGTCGTTATACCTTATCCGTTTATGGTGACAGGAAGGTAACAATACGTAGGGTTGTCGTAAGGTGGGATCAATGGGATGGTCATAAATATAAAAAGAATGATCCTAGGAATGCTATAGGTATTTACAACAGTCATAATAATCTAATTGAAAATGTAATTATTCTTGATGCAGGTAAAAAACCCAGTGGTGCAGGAGGTGATAAAGGTGCATTGCTTATTGCAGGTGGAGCAAATAGAGATACCTCAGCATTTATAAATTCAAGTAATAACCGATTCTATGGGTTAATAATACATAATAACACAGGTTTAGCTATTTCGTTATCTTCTAGAGTAAAGGCGCACGATGGTAATTATTTTGAGAATGGGGTTATTTATGGAAATTCAAAACGTGCTATAACAATCAATAAGTTAGTAAAAAATACAACATTTAATCATATGACTTTAGCTAATCATCCTGATGAAGCATATGCAAATTGGTCTAAAGAATCTGAAAATACGGTATTAACTAATAGCCTTATTATGAATAATGAAAAAAAGGCCTTTATAGGTGATTTAGACGAAAGCTATAATATTGTTTACAGAAACAGACCTAATTATTCAAAGAATGAATCATTAGGTAAAGAAACGATAGTGGCTGATCCTAAAATATCATCAATATTTAATAATAACTCGAAAATTTTAAAGAAAAGAGTTGGTTCTGATGATAAGCCTCGTGGGGCTAACCTAATGAAACAGTATCATAATGGTGTAGAGACTAAAACTAATTTATGGCCGTGGCTGTATGAAGATGAAATATATAAAGATTTTTGTGCCCCAATGAGCTTAATTCAGCTTGATAGAATAGGGAGTAATACATCGTCTTGGTGTGATTCCAAGCTATCATTGACAAATTATTTGCATAGATAATTGACTCTAAGATTAATTTGATCTGTATCTGACAGTATCAAGCAGATTAGTGAATAAATATGTAAAATTATAGTACAATCAATGGTTAGAATTTAAGGTAGAATTACTATTCTAGGTAAGATTTATATTTACATTGCAAATTTTTCATTATATGGAAATTGAATATTAGACTTACAATTAAAGTTTATAAGATTAAGGGTAGGGGATTAAAAAATGTGTGGCATTTGCGGGATATTTGGGTTTGATAAATCTATAGAAATAAATAATGCCGATATTTTATCAATGAATAATGAAATGATTCACCGAGGTCCAGAAGCAGAAGGTGAATATTGTCATAAACACGTTGGTTTAGGGCATAGACGTTTAAAAATCATTGATCTAGAAGGCGGCGTGCAGCCAATGTTTAGTCAAGATAAATCAATAGTGGTTTCTTTTAATGGTGAAATATACAACTATAAAGAAATAAAAGATAGACTTATACAGAAAGGGCATGTTTTCTCTACGCACTCAGACACTGAAGTAATAATTCATGCATATATAGAATATGGTATTAAATGTGTCGAACAATTTAGGGGGATGTTTGGCATAGCAATCTATGATCATAATATTGATGAGTTATTTTTAATACGTGACCGCCTGGGTATTAAGCCCATATACTACATTTTAGAAGACCAAAAATTAATATTCTCATCTGAAATTAAGCCCATATTAAAAGTTATCAAAGCTAAGCCTGAAGTACATATACCTTCTATTGATTTTTACATGTCTGTTGGTTATGTCCCTGGTGAACAAACATTGTTTGATAATATTAAAAAGCTTTTACCTGGCCATTATTTACATATTAAAAATAATAAATTTGAAATTAAGGAGTATTGGGATCTTGATTTAAATCAGGATCAGTTTAAAGGTAGTTTTGAAGAAGCTATTGAAGAATTTGATAAATTGGCTAAAGAGAGCATTGATCTAAGAATGATTAGTGATGTTCCATTAGGTGCTTTTTTAAGCGGTGGATTAGATTCCAGTGCAATTGTATCTTATATGTCAAATTTATCGGATACACCCATTAAAACATTTTCTGTCGGCTATAAAAATGACCCTGAGTCAAGTGAATTAATTTATGCAGAACAAGTCGCTAAATATTTTAAAACAGAACATACCGAATATATTTTAGAGCCATTAGATTTTTTTAATTCACTTGATTTGTTATTAAAATATACAGAAGAACCGATTGTCGAAAGTGCTGCCGTTGCTTTATATCAGTTATCTAAAAAAGCTAAAGAAGAAGTAACTGTTATATTGTCGGGTGAGGGTGGAGATGAAATATTAGCAGGCTATCCTTTACATCAAATCATGCCCAAAATTAATAAAATTCATAATTTTGTTAAATGGTTACCAATGTCAGGAATGTCTAGAACTAATTTTCTTAATACAGAAAAAAAGATAAAGTATTTTGATTGGGTTAATCAGCCACTAAATAAACGTTACCAAAGTATATCTAATGATGTGACTTTTGGCATAAAACAAAAAATGTATTCATCACCTGCATTCTTAGATTATAATAATAAAACGGCAGATCATTTCGAGGGACTATTTAATAAATTTGAAAACAGAAGTGATTTATCAAAAATGTTGTATACAGATATAAAATCTTGGTTACCAGATGACTTGTTAGTGAAAGCAGATAAAATGACTATGGCGGCATCATTAGAATTACGCGTACCATTGCTGGATCATAAGCTAATGGAGTTCACTTCTACTCTACCTGATAAATATAAAATAAATGGGAAGCAAGGTAAGCATTTGTTAAAGGTAGCTATGGAATCTAGATTGCCAGAAAATATAATATATCGCAAAAAGAAAGGCTTCCCGGTTCCAATTTCAAACTGGTTTAGAACGCATTTATATGATCAGGTATATGATATTTTAATGGATACAAAAACATTATCTCGAGGATACTTTACTAAAAATTATGTTGAGAATATTCTAATAAAGCATAAATCAGGTTTTGAAGATAATAGTAGAAGAATTTTTTCACTTGTTAATTTAGAGCTTTGGCATAGAAAGTTTATTGATTGTTAATAAAAATGGTTTAAATACATGAAGGTTCTATTAGTAACTAATCTATTTCCAACACCAGTTGATCTTGAGCGCGGGGTTTTTACACTTCAATTAGCTAAAGAATTAAATAAGATATGCGATTTAACAATTGTATGTCCATTGCCTTGGTTTCCTAAAATTAAAATGCTTCGATTTTTAGATAAGTGGTATCAGTTAGCTAATGTTCCAGAGAAGTATGAAATAGATGGCCTAACGGTATATTCTCCGAAATATTTCTTACTACCTAAAGTTTCTGAATCATTTCATGATGTACTAATGGGGATGCGCCTAGAGCCATTTATTAAAGCACTGCATAATAAACAAAAAATCGATGTTATTAACTCTCATTGGTTGTATCCAGATAGTGTTGCAGTTGATCGCGTAGCAAAGAAAATAAATGTTAAGCATATAGCTACAGGTCTTGGTTGTGATATTAATGATAGCTTAACTCAGCGCTCAAAAGCCGATAAAATATTAAAAATGCTTCAAAATATTGGTGGTGTTACAGTTGTCTCAAGTCGCTTAAAACAAGTGTTAGTATCAAATGGAATTAAAGAAGATAATATAAAAGTTATACTAAATGGAGTTGATGTAAATAAATTTAAACTACTAGATTCAGATATTAATAGAAAAAAATTAAATTTAGATAAAAGTAGTAAAATTATACTTTATGTTGGTAGGTTAAGTTTTGAAAAATCTATTGATTCATTAATCAATGCATTCCATAAAATTCATCATACAAATATAGAATTATTACTAGTAATCATTGGTGATGGACCTGAGCTTGGATTTTTACACGAAATAGTTGAAAGTTTAGGCTTAAATAAAGTAGTAAAATTTATTGGTAAAGTGTCTCATGATGAAATTAATTCATGGTTTTCATCAGCAGATATCTTTTGTTTGCCGAGTCTAAGAGAAGGGTGTCCAAACGTTGTTCTTGAATCACTATCATCTGGCTGTCCTGTAGTTGCTAGTGATGTTGGTGCATTGCCTGACTTAATAACAAAAGACTCCGGCTTATTGTTTGAGCCTAAGAATATAGATGATATAAGCAATAAGTTGACGTTAGCATTAAATCATAAATGGAATAGAAAATTAATTCATGACTCGATGAAAAGCTTTACATGGGAAGAAGTCGCATCACAATATTTTCAGGTTTACTATGATGAATGAAATTATTGAGTCATATTCATGAAACATATCTTACATGTAATACAATCACTTGAATTTGGTGGAGCTGAAAAAGTAGTTGTTCAGCTTTCAAATAAATTGTCTATAAAAAATAGAGTATCTATTTGTGTAACTAAAAATAAAGGCGAATTATGTGAGCAATTGAATGAAAATATAAAATTATTTTCACTTAATATGGGTGAAGGCAATAACCCTATATTAGTCACTAAACTTAAACAGTTAATTTTAGATAATGATATAGATATTATTCATTGCCATGATTGGGGTGTTTATATAGAAAGTGTTTTAGCTGCTAAATTATCTAAACGTGCAAATGTTATATTAACGGTTCATGGGCCTTATACCGAGTATTCATCTGGTATTAAATCTAAGTTAAAAATCTACCTTAGACATATTGTAGAAAGATTTATATCAAGATATGTTTTCAAAATTGTAACAGTATCTAATTCGATTAAAAAATATATAATCAATGATATAAATATTAAAGAAAATAAAATGTGTGTAATTCATAATGGAGTAGAGGGCTATGAGTATCATCAAGATGATACTCTGGTTAAATGTAGAAAATACATTACAGTAGGTCGAATAGCATTGGTAAAAAATCATATTCTAATGTTAGATGCATTTAAGCTGTTGGCGGATAAATATAGTGATGTATCATTAACTATTGTGGGTGATGGTCCTGAGTTCAAATCAATTCAAAAATACGCTGATAATATTGGAGTAACTTCGGTCGTTGTATTTACAGGATTTAGAAATGATATCGAATATCTATTAAAACAACATGATGTTTTTTTACTCTCATCTAATTATGAAGGTATATCAATTGCTGGTCTAGAAGCTATGAGTTTAGGAATGCCAATAATTTCAACAGATGTAGGCGGCATGTCGGAAATGATTAAACATAATGAAACTGGCTTATTAGTTAATAACAATGATGCTTCCAACTATATGTCGGCTTTAAATGATATTTATGTGAATGAAAAAGCATTTTATAAAATGAGTTATAATTCAAGGCAGTTGTTTTGCAAAGAATTTCAAGAAGATGTAGCTCTTGAAAAGTATAATAAACTTTATAATCATGAAATTTAAATAATTTAAATTATGGAGATATTAAGTTGAGTATATGGTTGGTTGTTTTTATAGCTAGTTCATCATTGTTCATTATTAATTATTTTATTTATCCAGCTATTGTCATCATAATGGCTGGATTCAAGGAAGATGTTGATGTTGATGTTGAGTATGAGCAATATTCTAAATCAGTTAGTTTTATTGTTGCAGCATATAATGAAGAAAAAGTTATACGTAATAAAATTGAAAATTGTCTTAAACTGGATTACCCAAAAGAACTTCTTGAAATAATAATTATATCTGATGGTTCAGATGATAGAACTTCAGATATAGTAAAAGAATTTGAGAGTGATGGAGTCATTAGCCTTCATGAAGATCAGAGAAAAGGAAAGTCAAATGCATTAAATAGAGCAGTTAAATATTCCTCAAATGAAATTATAGTTTTTTCTGATGCTAATAATGACTTTTCAGTAGATGCAATTAAATATTTAGTATCAAGTTTTGATGATTCACAAGTAGGCTCAGTTACTGGATCTAAAAAGATATATACTTCATCCGATAGGCAATCAAGTCAGGGTGATGGCTTGTACTGGAAGTATGAATCTAAAATAAAATATGCTGAATCTAAACTTGGATCAATTACTGCTGCAGATGGTGAGATTTTAGCTGTAAGGCGAAAATTATTTGAACCTATAGATCCAAAATTAATAAATGATGATGCTGCTATTACATTTAATGTCTTAAAAAAGGGTTATCGTGTTATTTATAACTTGAATGCTGTTGCATATGAAGAGGCATCAATTGACATTATCGATGATTTTCACGTAAAAGTACGAATGACTACAGGTGGTGTTCAAACACTTTTTACTGAAGCTAATTTTTTATTCAATCCCTTTAAAGCTTATTCGTGGTCTTTTTTTATGCATAAAACTCTACGATGGTTTGCACCGTATTTTATGATATTAATATTTATTAGTAATTTATTATTACTTGAATATAATTTAATGATATTAATTATGACTGCTCAAATTATTTTTTATATCTTAGCTGCTATAGGTTGGTTAAAAAGAGCATCTGAATCATTATCTAGTATTTTATATGTTCCTATGTATTTTGTATCTATGAATACTGCTCTATTCATAGGTACTTTAAAGTATTTTATAGGAAATAAATCAGTAATCTGGAAAAAAGCGGATCGATAATTATGAGTATATTTTTATATTTATCAGTATTTATATTTCTCGCATTTCTTATATTATATATATTAATACGTTCAAGGAATATGCAGTATTGGATTGGTTCTTACATTAAGAGTTTATTCCTGAATAAAAAGAAAGCCAAAATTAAGCATGTATATTTTAGTTTTGTTGATCACTATGAGCCTTATTATCAACAAGTAACTGAGAGTGTTGCAAGGGGACTTGTAGATGATTGGGTAAATGCGTACCCTAATATTGCCAATAAGCATAAAGACAGTGATGGAAATGTACCTCAGCACACTTACTTTTATCCAATAGAAGAATATGACAAATATGTATTAGATAAAATAAGTGAACTATGTAATTCAGGTTACGGTGATGTTGATATTCATCTGCATCATGATGATGATACTGCTGAAAACCTTACGAAAGAGCTGATAGATTTCAAGAATTTATTATACAATGAACATAATTTATTACGTAAAAATAAAGCCGGCGAAATTGTATACGGTTTTATACACGGCAATTGGGCATTAGATAATTCCAGGCCTGATGGTCGTTGGTGTGGTATCGACAATGAGTTGGATATATTAATTAATACCGGTTGTGTATTTGATATGACATTACCATCGGCACCAAGTGATACACAAACAAAAATAATCAATAGTATTTACTATGCTAAAGAAGATGGACATGCAAAATCTCATGATAAAGGTCGTAATTTAGAGTCTAATATTACTAAACAGGAAGTTTCTGAGCTATTAATGATTCAAGGTCCATTAACCTTAAACTGGAAAAATCGTAAATTTGGCCTAATACCTAAAATTGAAAGTGGTGAGCTATCTGGTGATTCGCCACCTAGTGAGACACGTATTAAATTATGGGAAGAGTGCGGGATATCAATTAAAGGAGAAGAGGAGCATATATTCATTAAAGTACATACTCATGGATTACAAAAACCAAATATGAATATGCTATTTGATAATAATGGATTTGATTTAATGTGGACAACTCTTGAAAATAATTATAGAGATACTAATGACTGTGAATTGCACTATTTAACTGCCTGGGAAATGTATGAAAAAATTAAGCACCTTGAAAATACACACTAGCATTGACTTTATATTATGAGAATATTGTATCATCATCGAACACAGGGTCGAGGTGCAGAAGGTGTTCATATAGTTAGTATTGTTAAAGCTCTTGAATCACTTGGGCATGACGTTACAGTATTATCTCCCGCTGGAGTTAATCCTTTAAAGAATGCTGGAAATGCACCTGTTGATAAATCTGATGTAAAAACAAGTGGTATAGATAGTGTATGGAAGTTTATCAGCAAAAACTTACCTAATTTTATATTTGAATTTATTGAAATTTTTTATAATATTCCTGCCTCAATTAGATTAGAGAAGGAATTATCAAACAATAATTACGATATTATTTATGAGCGATACGCATTTTATTTGGTTGCTGGTGCTATTAAAGCTAAGAAATATAAAATTCCATTTGTGCTTGAAGCAAATGAAGTAAGCGGTATTGAGGATAGAGCGCGAAAACAGATTTTTAAAAAACTATGTGATTCATTTGAAAGATTTTTATTTATACGTTGTTCTTCAATACTAACGGTATCATCATTTCTTAAGCAGAAAATCATAAAACAAGGCGTATCTACGGATCTAGTTCACGTAGTACCTAATGCAATCGATGTAACTAAATTTCATCATAATATAAAAAATGATGATTTAAAAAATAAATTTAATATAGGTAGTAGTGTTGTCATTGGTTTTGCTGGTTGGTTTGATGATTGGGATAGACTAGATTTACTGATAGAAGTCTTTAACGGTTTAACTAAGAATTACCCTGTAAAGTTATTGTTAATAGGTGACGGTGAAGTACTGAATAATGTTAAGTCTAAAGCAAAAGAATATAAAATTGAGTCAGATATAATATTAACTGGTGCAGTTGATCGTTTAGATGTTCAGCGTTATCTATCATTACTTGATATAGCAATTATTACACACTCAAACGATTTTGGATCACCTGTTGTTATGTTTGAGTTTATGGGTTTAAAGATACCAGTTATTGCTCCAGATTTAATGCCAATATTAGATGTTTTAGAAAATGATAAAACAGCATTAATTTTTAAGGCCCTTGATATGAAAGCATTAAAATTAAATATTATAAAGCTATTAGAAGACAAAGATAAACGTAATCAAATATCATCTGCTGCTTATGTTAAATTGATTGATAATCATACATGGGAAAAAAATGCACAAATGATTATTTCAACAATTTGAGATCAGTAATGAAATCACTTATTAAAAATATAATTTATTTTTTCACACCTAATTTTTACAATAAATTTCATTCTTCAAGTAAAGATATATATATTACTTTTGACGATGGGCCTAGTTCTGATAATACATGTGTGATATTGGATGTTTTTAAGAAGCATAAAATGACAGCGACGTTTTTCTTGATTGGCAGTGAAATGGAAAAACATCCCGATATTGTTAAAAGAATTATTAATGAAGATCATGCAATAGGCTACCACTCATTTTCTCATAAAAGCTTGAAATCTATTTCTTTTTTTGAGTTTATTGAAGATCTAAAATCTGCAAAATTATTGTTTAATAAGTATTCTATAAAAAATAAATTTTACAGACCACCATATGGTGATCTTACAGTATTTAAATTTTTATGGATGATAGTTACAGGTTGGAAGATAATCATGTGGTCACATGATAGTCGAGATTCATTTGATGATAAAAATATTGTATTAGAAAGTATACTGCATGAAGAAATTCAGTTTGGAAGCATTCATCTGTTCCATGATGATTATGATGATACTGCTGAAATAATGCCAAAAATATTAGAGCATTACTCTAATAATGGTGTTAATTGTGCAAAGATACACATTTAAATATTTATTAATTTTGATGAGAATTTATGAGTAATAAAAGTGATATAGGGCGTTTTTTTAAGCATTCGGGTATTTATGCTTTCGGTAATATTTTAAATAGAATAGGTGCGTTTTTATTGTTACCTATATATACAACTTATTTAACTGTCGCTAACTATGGTGCTTTAGAATTATTTTATACTATATCTGCCGTTATTAGTGGCATATTAGCTGTTGGTATAGCGCATGCAACTTTACGATTTTATTTCGAATATGATAAGCAGACTGACCGAAATGCTGTAGTAAGTACCAATTTAATTGTTTCAGCTTTAATAGCTCTTGTTGGAGTGTCAATCGCTTTTTATTTTGATAATAAAATTGCAGCTTTTGTATTTGACACAGTTGATGATAATGTATTAATGGGCTTATATATTGTTTTAGCAACAATGGTTTTAGAACTCTCATCACAGGTTTGTCTCGCTTATCTAAGGGCTAGAGAATTATCTGTGTTTTATGTGCTTTTATCATTTGTAAAACTGGTCATTCAGGTATCAATCAATAGTTATTTAGTCATTGTTGAGGGCATGGGTATAGTAGGCATATTAGCTGGTAATTTTGTAGCTGTTTTTATAGGCTGGTTAATGCTTATTTGTTATACGTTATATTGCTGTGGCTTTCAATTTCACTTAGATAAGATGAAAAGCATTGTTGTTTATAGTTTTCCTTTCCTATTGGGTACATTAGTAAGTATTGTTGCAGTAAATGCAGATCGATTTATGTTAAATATGTTTATGGGATTGGAAGCAGTAGGTATATACGCATTAGCCTTAAAATTAACTCTTCTTATTGAAGTGTTAGTTGCTGAACCATTTAGTAAATCATATGGTGCATATAGGTTTTCAATAATGAAGAATGATGATGCTGATCATACTCAAAAACGTATAACAGGTTATATGTCTCTTATTGTATCAATAGTATTGATATTAATAGTATATTCATCGCATGAAATTATTACACTTATGTCAAGCCCAGAATTTTATACTGCGGTTACAATATTACCTGTGCTTATTTTTATTGGTGGATTTAAAGTATTTACATATATATTTCAAACAGGAATTTTGTATAAAAAAGCGACTAAACATATTTTCACATTAAGTGTCATTGGCTGTATATCAATTATAATTTTAAATTATATTTTTATAAATGCATATGGTTTGATTGGAGCGTGTATTGCCAAAGTTCTAGCTTCTGCCATTGTGTTATTTTCTACAAATTATATTTCTCAAAGATATATGAAGATTGATTATGCATATTTTGATTTATTTAAAGTCTTATTTATTACTATTTTATTTATCGTGTTAGGTGTGCTTGCAAATGATTTAGACTTTTGGGTAGCCATTGGCAGTAAACTTGTATTATTTGGATTGTTGATTATTACTTTGTTTTATTCTGGAGTTCTTAATAAAACTGATAAAGAGAAAGGTTTCAATTTTATTAAATCACAGATTTCAAAAAATAAATAGATTGGATTACATATGCAGAATATCGCAAATAGTGGATGGCTTTATCAAATTGGCGATGTGATTTTTGGCGACGTACTAACCATAAATTGTGATAATTTAAGTGATGTATTGAATGTATATTCCAAGAGCATATATAAAATATCTGAAGCTACATTTAATATTAAAAATAATGTGTTTTCTAAAATAAGCAATAAAAAGTATGATTGTATTATTGTTAATGCTGTTGATAATGGTAATGAAAATCCTGAGTTTATTGAATATTTAAATAGTTATTTAAAAATAAACGGTATTATTGCTGTTGTTGAAATTAATGATACCAACTTTAAAAATGTTTTTACTTATAAATATTTCTATAATGTTTTAAGAAAAGTTATTAATAGTTCTGAAGGTGATAATTTTGATGGCTATTATATGCAATCTATATATGGAAAAATAAATCAAGTATTTTACTCTAGTGGTTATAAGTCTGTTAAAAACCCATTTCTTTTAAAAGAAAAGTTAAGGCAGATTTATTTGAATAAGTATTTATATCCTTTGTTTAGCTCGTTAGTTCTTAAAATATATAATACTTCAAATTTTAAACATAAAACTGTATTAGAAAATATTATAAATAATATTAATTCAGATTTAAATTCGGATATTATTTTCAAATCGGTAACTAAGTATCTAGTTATTCCATATAAAGTGTTAGCTACAGTAAAAGACATTGAAAATAATGAGTATATTTTCTTATTATTAAGGGGAGCAGATAAGAATGTAAGGGCAAATATAGAATTAGAGATGATCAACTATCTCAATGCTGAATATCCTATGCTATCTAAGTACTTGTCAAAATCAATTATTAGTGGTATTTATAAAAATGTAGAATATATAATCTATAAGAAAATACCGGGAGTTTCTATAGATTCATATTTTACTGATTACAATATAGCTGAACGTGCAGCATTCGATATGTTAGTGTCGATTGGTGAAATGAGTGCGCAATCTAATCAAGATAATGTTTTAAATAATACTACTAAAAAATGGTTTAATTCATTAAAGTCATATGAGAATGCTAATCCCGAATATAGCAATTATTTAGATACTTTGTTTGAATCTTTAACGAAAGAAGTCAATGAAAACATATGTGATTTAGTTCTATTTCATGGGGATTATAAAATTGAGAATTTGATATACGATCCTCTTAACTATGAAGTCAATGGTATTATCGATTGGGACTTATCAGAGAAACAACATCTGCCAGGCTTAGATTTATTATATCTTATCTTCTACACTCGCAGAATTAAAAATTCAACTTCTTTCATTTCTGAGTGTGAAAATGTTTTTTTAAAAGAAGGGTTTTCAGACAACGAACAAGCGTTGTTGGATGAATATTTTATTAAGTTTGATATAAGTATGAATATGTTCAGAGTTATCAAATTATTTTTTATTCTACATCATTTTTCTTGTCGTGAACGTACAGGATATGAAGTTGCTTGGCTTACTGATTTATTTAATAAAATTTGGAATGTTAACTAAATAACATTATTAAATTAGTATTTGTCTTAAAAATATAGAGAGTTTTATGTCGATATTAGAAAAAAAACCTTTAGTTTCAATAATTATTCCCGCTTATAATTCGGAAGAATTTATTGGAAGAGCACTTGATAGTGTTTTTTCACAAACGTATAATAATTATGAAATTATTGTTATAGATGATGGTTCTATTGATGAAACAAGCAATATAGTTAGGTCTTATGAACAAAATATTGTTTATTTATACCAAGAAAATGCAGGTGTATCAGCTGCAAGGAATGCAGGTATATCTATTGCTACTGGTGAATTAATAGCTTTATTAGATTCGGATGATTTATGGTATCCAGATAAACTTGAAATACAGGTGAATGCATATCTGAACAACCCTGAAGTGTCATTAATACATACAGGAATTGATAAGTCTCCAGATTTTAAAGGTTATGTTCCTATAGTAAATGATGATTTAATACCTGTAATTAAAGAATTTGAAGCTGTATTTAAAGATTCTAATTTAAAAACATCTAGTATAATGATACCTAAAAAGGTTTTAGATGATGTGGGGCTTTTTAATGTTGAATTACCAACTGCAGAAGATCGAGACCTTTTTCTAAGGTGTTCATATAACAAGTTGGTTATATTTATACCTCAAATACTTGTTTTTTATCCTATCTTTAATGGTTCACTAAGTGATGAATTGCGATCTTATCAGGATAATATAGATGTTATAGATGCATTTATTAAATGTCATCCAGAGTTCCTTCTAAACAATAAAACTCTTGTAAATAATGCTAAGTCATTAATTTATTATGAGTACGCAGATGATTTATGCTTTAAAAATCATTGTTTTGAATCAATCTCTGCAGCAATTAAATCTATACGTTATAAATTTAATACTGCGTCAATCTTAATAGGAGCCAAGGCTTTTTTTAAGATTCTATTACTATCATGTAAGAATAAATAGTATAAATAGTATAAATTTTATTTAAAAATAGCTGGAAACGATAGCATAGCTTTAAATCTATGCATATGTGTATAACGTTCTACATGCAATCTTTTAATTTCATAAATATTCTTTAGTGGTAGTCTTTCACTGCCGGATACATAAGATAGGCCTAATTTGTATCCGGCTATTTTACATTCTTCTATTACATTTTCATTGAACTCATTAGTGCCACCAACAGGATAGGCTATAGTGTCTATTTGTCTATTTATATGGGCTTCGATTTCATGTTTTGAATGTTGGATTTCATGAGTTAATTCTTTAGCTGTAAGTTTTGATAAAATAGGATGGCTTACTGTATGTGAGCCAAATTCTATATCATTATTACTCATTTCTAAAACTTGAACCCAATTTAGGGAAGAAGATTTATTTTTATCATCATCAAATATTTTTACATCTAATATGTTTTTCATTTCATTTAAACAGTTTATTCTCGATTTATTATCTAAATTTTTTAGATATCCAAGTATGTTTTCTGTAGTTTGTCTTTTACTGAATATTTCTTCACCTATGTCGAATGAGGTGTTATCAATACTAAATGTTATATTTTTATGATCAGTCTTATATATGTTGTATGCCACCCAATCAAACCAAAATACTTTGTTATTGCTTATATATTCAGTTGAAAGAAAAATAGTAGCTGGTATTTTTAGCTTTTTCAATATGGGGTATGCATTAGAATAGTTATCAAAATGTCCATCATCAAAAGTAATTACAACTGGATTTCTTGGTAAGCTATAGTCATTGCTTAGGCTGTCTATAAGGTTTTTTAGTGATATAGGATTGTAATGAGATTTTACATAATTCATTTGTTCTTCAAAATCAAACTTATTAGCACTAATCAATTCAGGATCAAATGGGAATTTTTCTTCATTATCTAAGTTATATATTCTATGATATGCTAATATTTTTATTGATTTAAATAATGTGTTATCAACTGTATTTAATAGTTGTAACAACTTTAGATTTGATAGTATTTTTGCCAGTAGATCTTTCTTATTCATATTTTATTAAACTTTAATTATATTTATTGAGATTTACGACTTTTCAATTAGTCTATTATATATATCTTCGCATTTTTCTTTTATGCTATCTTGCAAAGTGAAATTGACTTTTTTAGATACAGCATTTGATCTGATTGCATTGCAATAAAATGAATAATACGGCAGGTTTAGAAATTTACATGTTTTAGAGATCTCTACATCTGGTTGACTAACTAGTTTTTCATAATTTATAAGTATCACGTTTTTATTGTCTTTAATATCCCAATATATACTATTTCTCACTATCCAAAATAGACCGTAAGCATCGGCATCAGATAATTCTTCTAATTTAAATTGTTGTATAAATTCATTAATATCTTTAGGTATTGATTCATTAAGCCAGTTTTTTATATTTTTATCAAAGAATGGTTTAATATAATCATGTGAATTATATTTATAATAATGTAAGTGTGAATCTATAACATCTTGATAGTGTCTAAACATCCATACTGATTTACTATTCGAATATTGCTTCAATAAATTATTGGCATGTTGACTTTCATATAATGGTTTAATAGCCATATAGTTGAATAATTCATTATTTAATATTCTATCTACGTCTTGCTGTGGTTTTAACCTATGATGTTTTTCAGTAGAAACATCATAAAAATATGGCTCATCACCTTCACCATGGTATTTTACCGATGGATCTAAGCTAATAATATTTTGAATAATAGTTGTACCTGATCTTTGACATCCAAATATAAATATTACTTTAGTAATTTTCGTTATAGATAAAATAGATAGGATCATTTCTCTTAATTTATTTACTTTATATGATGAATACCATGATAGTTTTAAGTTTTTTATATTTATCATTATCTTAATTGTTCTAGCTGATTTTCATAGATTATAACTGTTTATCAGTGATCATGTCATTGTTAAGTGCTCTTATTATTTTTACTAATAAAGCACAAAAAAGCCACCTAAATATTAATTTAGGTGGCCATATTGATCATTATTTGACTAATTAAGGTAAAGGTGTAGGAGCCACATCACAAATATTAGCAGGACATGCTAAAACTGTGGTTGATTCCCATAGATATCGGGTTAATGATTTACCTGAATCACACCAAGCTGACGAGTTACTGTCAGTTCTACCATAGTCTGATAGAGAGTTAGGATCACAAAAATCCTCATATATTTCATCTTCAAACATCCAGGGCCAAAGTTTCTCAGTTGACTCTACACCGTTGTAATATCTATATATTGCATTAGCGCCCCTAGGTTTATTATTTGATCCCAGGTTTGAATTAAGAAGTGTTGCTGTATCATTGGTAAATACATACTCAAGGTTTGGATCAATGACAAGAGAAGTATCACTAGAAGTATTGTTAGTGCTATTTCCGTATAAAATATTATACGTTTCAGTTACTTCACCTGTGATTGCATTAGAGCCGCCATTATTTAATATAAGGCTATTCTTTAATACATTTCCAGATGTTTCACTAGAAAAGTTACCGTAACCACCTTCAGGGTGACCAAATACAGTCATGTTATTGAATGTTGTATTTTCAACTCTTTTGTTTATGGTTAAACCTCGGCGACTGTTATTAAAGATAACGCCATTTTCAAAATGATTTTGATTGTGCGGAGCACTGCGTCCAGATAACGAAATAGCTAAACCTATATTGTTATGAATCACTAAACCATAAAAACGATTGTTTTCTGAGCCAGTGAATGGTGCTGTATCACCATTATCACCACCAGCTAATAATAATGCCCCTTTATCTCCACCAACACCGGGTGGTCTATAACCTGAGTCAATAATAACTACATTTTCAAATAAGCTAT
This sequence comes from endosymbiont of Galathealinum brachiosum, assembly GCA_003349885.1. Lineage (NCBI taxonomy): Bacteria > Pseudomonadati > Pseudomonadota > Gammaproteobacteria > endosymbiont of Galathealinum brachiosum. The sequence goes on from QFXC01000008.1 coordinate 97,352, forward strand.
CATGAGTATTATAAACACCAAGTGCATTACGTGGATCATCGGGTTTATAATTTGCCCCATACCATTGATCCCAACGAATTAGAACACGACGCAACGTTATATTACGGCTACCATATATTGAAGTCGTATAACGCCCAGCTCCAAATACCCACGCATCTTCAATCAAAACATCATTTGATCGACCAATCAGAATTCCATTACAGTTATTATTTAAACATGATCCTTTTACTGATATTTTGCGTAAAACAATATGATGAGTATCAGTATTACCTGTTGCAGGCTGTCCATCTCGACTATTTACCTCAAGTACAGCTCTTTCTCCCGAATTTTGAAGTTTAAAACCTTCAAATTCTAGATAGCTCACTTCAGTTATATCCAGTGCAGTTCCGACGCCTGAGCCATCAATGGTTACTTGTAATGGATTTACTGCTCGTACATATATTGGGGCAGATGATAAACCACTAACTGTTGGTGTTATATTTTCTCTATATATACCATCAACAACATTCAGTGTTTGACCTGGGCTAAGTTTATTTATTGATGTTTGTAGCGTTTTCCAAGGAGCGCTTTCACTACCAGAATTATTATCATTACCACTATTTGAAACAAAATAACCTGATAAACCTGAAGAAACATAATTAGCAGTAGTGATTAATAGGGTATTACTATTTGATGTGTTATTTACCGAATCAAAAGCAATAATTGAATACTGGAAAACACTACTTGGTTGTAATGCAGTATCACTATACGAGGTTTCAGTGGTGGTAGCTATTAATGAACCATTACGCATAATGCGATAGCCACTCAAGCTAATATTATCAGTTGATGCTGTCCATTGAATACTAATACTAGAACTTGTTGGTTGTGATGAACTGCTTAGTACGGGAGCACTAGGTGCTTCATTATCTGAAATAGATGCAGTAGTTGTAATTGATAGTGCATTACTACTTGCATTGTTTCCAGCGTTATCAAATGCTGAAACAGTATATTGATAATTAGTTGATGGTTGTAACTCTGTATCTGTGAACAATAGTTTTGTAGTTGTCGCAATCTGTACACCGTCTCTATATATTTTATAACCTGCAACAGCAATATTATCAGCAGAAGTGTCCCATAATAATTGTACTGATGTACTTATTAAACTGCTAGATGAGTATCTTAGGTTTGTTGGAGTACTTGGTGCTAGCGTATCAGTATCGATAGGTAGCTTATTATTATCAACACTAACATCTTGATCTGTACAATTAACACCTGTGGTGTTACTAAGATATTGGACACTCAATTTAGCAGATTTATTTTCATCTAAATCATGTGATACAGCAATTCGTTGACCTTCGCCTGTAATTGAAAATGTAATATAATTACATTGATTCCATTCAGCCTTATCTATTAACGGTTGAAGTAAAGATTTTATTTCAGGAGTTTCTTGTATTTCATTAGTCTCATTTACTTCTGACCATTCTAAAGGTTGCCATTTGATGGAATTATTTAAATATTGACGTTGACTTATATTATATTGTTGCGTTGAAAATGAAGAGGAATTACTACTATCTTCCGCTGTAATATTTAAATTTGCAATTCCATAAGACTCTTCATCTGTTGTAAATTGAATACTGGCACTTTCTATAATTGCATCTTTAGGTATACCAATTTGAAAACGAAGTGCAACTAACTGAGTTCCACTATAGCTATCATAAATCATTTCCATATCACTACTAGACAAATCAATTGTGCCATTCGTATGCTCTTCAGCATCATCACTTTTATCTTGAATACTTATGTTGAATGACTGAGGTTTTTGAGAATAATTTTGTGGCTTATCTGTGTATTCAGATGTAGTACCTGAACAACCTTGTAGTATCACTAAGCTAGCGATGCTTATGTAATGCCAAAATAAAGAATTTTTCATGGTTTTTTACCTAATTTCATGTGGAAGGTTTATACAAACATATATATTTGAGTAACAATCAATATGACGTTATCAATTAGGTATAATCATTTTTCTTTAACTAACGAATGTAATTATAGGGTGATAGGCTTATATAACTGTGAACAGTTTCATGTTTACTACCCGTTCAGGTCATTCGACTATATAATGGTTTAATTATGTGATGTGACTCACGATTTTCCGTATATATTAAATTGCTAGATGAGTTTAAAAATAGAATTAATTTGAGATTAAGGTCATTACTGAAATATATTGACTTAATCAGCAATGCCATTTGACGGTCGAAACTATAAAGGACTTTATTTTACTCTATAGAGCAGGTAGGTTTTTCAGCATCTAAGTCACATATATTATTAGGGCAGGTTTGATTAGTTGATGCCTCGAATAAATAGCGAGAAAGTGTAGCACTAGAATCACACCATTTAGCGGAGTTTGCTCCTGTACGGCCTAACTCATTCAATGTGGTTTGGTCACAGAAATCCTTTTTGATTAGATCTTCATATAACCAAGGCCATAAGTGTTGTTTAGACTCAATACCTCCATAATAGCGAAACAATAGGTTTGCTCCTCTTGCTTTATCATTATCACCAGGATTATTTAACAAAGGAACGGTATCATTTTTAAAGACATAGAGTAGCTGTGGGTCTATTGATATTGATTGCTCACCTAGAGATCCATTATCATTATTACCAAAAACAACGTTGTAATTATTCGTGACTTCTCCAGAAATAGCGTTTGATCCATTGTCTAAAATAAGGCTATTTTTTAAGATATTACCTGTTGTTTCGCTAGAAAAGTTACCATAACCACCATCAGGGTTATTAATCACTGACATATTATTAAATGTGGTGAATTCAACTCTTTTATTAATGGTAAGGCCTCGTTTAGTATTGTTGTAAACAATACTATTTTCAAAATAGTTAAGATTATGTGGTGTACTGCGTCCAGATAAGGCTATGCCATGACCATTATTGTTATGAATCACCAAGCCATAAAAACGATTGTTTTCTGAGCCAGTGAATGGTGCCGTATCACCATTGTCACCACCAGCTAATAATACAGCGCCTTTATCACCAGCCGTACCTGATGGTTTTTCACCGGCATCAATAATGACTATATTTTCGAATAAACTATCATGTGTATTGTATATTCCCAAAGCCTGTCGTGGGTCATCAGGTTTATAATCAGCACCAATCCATTCATCCCAGCGTATAACGACTCTTCTTAAGTTTATATTACGGCTACCATAGATTGAAACGGTATATCGACCTGCACCATAAATCCATGAATCGGCAAATAACACGTCATTAGATCGAGCTATTAGTATCCCATTACAGTTTTTATTCAAACATGAGCCTTGTATTGCCATTTTACTCATAAATATATGATGTGTATCTGTATTACCTGTTGAGGGTTGCCCATCACGACTATTTATTTCTAGGGTTGCTTTTTCACCGGCATTTTGTAAACGAAAACCTTCAAAGTATAAGTAGCTAACTTCAGTAATGTCTAGGGCAGGACCTTGAGAATCACCATCTATGACTACTTTAAATGGGTTTTCAGCACGTATAATTATAGGGTCCGTACTATTACCACTAATTGTAGGTTTTACATTTTCTAAATAGAATCCATCGGCTATTGTTAGAATATTACCAGGTTTAAGTTTCTCAATAGATTTTTGAATACCTTTCCAGGGCGAGCTTTCAGAGCCATCGGAGTTGTCATCACCGGTAGTAGATACAAAGTATTCGGTGTAATTTGAGGGCAGGTCACATAGAAACGCTTCTGTGGGAGAGTTAAAGAGATCCGCCTCTGTGGGAGAGTTAAAGAGATCCGCCTCACCAGTACAAGCGGTTATGAGGATTCCTACCACTAGTATTGACACTCCTAACTTTACTGCATAATTAATCATTTAAGATACTCCTGCCAAATTTACATATTTAATATAAATCAGTCTTATATTGTATGTATTTTAGCAAAGTAATACCATCAAGATATTAAACATCTCTTAGTCACTGAGAAATATGATCATGTTTTGTTATGTGTCGCCAATCCTTAATATAACTATATACTAATGCTGGATAGGGTTTAACTATTAAATTTATTTATATATTTAATGATGTAAATACATATTTTTAACTTATACATAAGATATAAAAATTTATGTAATTTTGACCATATTTACATTAAATAAAATTGAAATTATGATTCGTAAGATGTATATACCTTTAAGTCCTATGCAAGCTCTTAAGTTTCTATCCACTATAATCATAATATTAACACATATTGTAGCCTATCTTGATTACCTAGTATCAGCGTTTTTCAAGGTAGTTGTCGTTTTTATCATGCAGCTTCTTTGCTTACTTTCTCCGGGTTAAACTCAACAGAGCATATATAATCCCTGTTTCTTGTCGATCCAGGTCATCTAAATGAATTTTAATGGACTTCCCAGGGTTTGCTAGACGCCTAATAGCTTTAAAATGTAACTCTATGAGGGGTGTTTATGAACAGCAGCAAACGATACACAGGCGAATTTAAAATAGAAGCCGTTAAGCAAGTCACAGAACGAGGTTATTCAGTTGCAGACGTGGCTGAACAATTAGGTACAACCACACACAGTTTGTACGCTTGGTTAAAACGCTACGGAGAAAGAGCCCTCAGCAAGCCAATAAGGCCACAAAATACTTTAGCAACGACCCCGGGTAAAGTGCCCCTTTATCCGTGAGCATCGAGATGAGTTTTCAATACGATCGATGTGCCAAGTTTATATAATTAATCGCAGTGGGTTTTATGCCTATTTAGAAAAAACATTCTCGGAGCGTGCACTCGAAGACCAACGCTTATTAGCGTCGATTAAAACGTTTTATATCGTCAGTGGTGCAACCTACGGTAGCCCGTGAATTCACAGGGATTTACGTGAAATTGGGCTTTTCCTGCAACACCAACAATATAGCTGTTTTTTTGAAGCTTTATCTTCCCGTTGCAGCTATTTTTCCACTGTTTATTTGATCTGCTGATTACTTAATTACATTGTCGTCACTTGGCATAAGTAGTCCTTTATCCATCTTTAGTTAAATATAGTTGATGGAGTAGTTATAACCTCTTTGACTACCAGTCTGAGTGACTAATTATATGGTGGTAATAGCCTTATTAAAGCTTGTTCTTTAAGTTCAGTTGGTATTTGTTTTCCAAGCATAATTGCCTACGGTCCTATGCAAAATAAGGCGAAAGCTATTTTCGCACAAAGAGTGAATCATTGATCAATATCTTTTATAAGTGCATTGGTATGAATATTTAAGCTATTATATAAAAAATATCATGTGATGCCGGGTTGTTATTTGTATATCTATAACCTGCAGATACGAATGACGGAATAGCGACCATAGTCGTTACAACGGGTGAAATATGAACTTTACTTTTATCAACTTTTTTATTATTTCTTAAAGATTTTAAATCCGATATAAATTTTATAGACCACGCAATTAAAAAATAAGGTATTGAGCCCTAATAAATATTGTGTAATCGAATTAAGTTATTATAGATTTTAAAGAATGGAAGTATTCATGGTAAGGTAATGTCGAAATTAGAGATAATCGGTCAAATTCCGATTGTTTTATTTCGTGAGGAATAGATGTTCGTGAAGTTATTATTATTGAATTCGTCGATTCTATATCTAAATAAAATGCATTTTCATTAAATATATTAGATAAACGATTAAAACCTGGGTATGAATATACATCATTACCAAGATGATTAAATACAGCAACACCTGTACCTGAAAGTAAGTCATGTATATTATTGAAAGATGACGAAACATCGACGGTAATATCTATGTCTGTATTCGAGGTTAGAAATACATCGACAATAATTAAATCATATTCATTTTCGTTTGATAACTTCAACCAGTTATCTGCTGAATCATTAAATATAGTAAAGTGTTCATCAGTTTCTGGAAGTGAAAAATATTTAATTGCTACTTCTGTGACTTTTGGTCGTAACTCAACCGCATCAATAATAATATTCGGGTGATAATTGTACAGGTATTTTACTATGGAACCTGCACCCAAGCCCAGTACAAGAACTCGTTTTGGCTTTATCCAGCATAATGGTAAAGTCATTGCCTGAGCATATTTATGCACGAGAAAGAAAGGGTTACATAATAAATTAGCTGATTGTTGTGTTTTGTTTCCAAAGTGCATAGCCCTGATCTGTTGCATATATTCAATAACTTCGATCGAACCATACTCATCAGATGTTTGATAAATTAGTTCTCCGCTTAACATAGTACTACCTCTACAATAAAACTACATGGTTTTGTATTTAGTGGTCTTCGTATTTTCTTCTGTAGATTTAATTTCATAGGGCGTGGCTAAAACAACAACACCAACTAAAGGGTGGTCTATATAATGTATTTCACGGCTGCGCATTCTTCGCTCATCAACAACAGGCAACAACATGGATTCAATTTCACCGTTATTATCATGAGGCATTATATATTTTAGATTTACATTAAAATGTAAATATCGGCTCATTATAAGTTTTACATTACCGGTTACATAAGGCTCTATATTATCCGTAGAAAAAGATGTATCTGTCTTTTCTAATTCAATACTGGTTGAATTATTTATATTACTATCAATCGGAATGTTGAAGGCGTGCTTACGATCAAGACCTGTTTGTTTCCAGCGCTTAGTTACTAATATTTTATAATTATGGTTGTTTCTAAGGCGTGCAACATTAGCTGATAATTTAGAGTCATCCCAGCTTAACTGTTTATATTCTGGATCTTTATCTACAGCTTTTTCTTCACTCTCTTTTTTATTATGTAACATGTCGTTATAACTCCAGTCTTCTGACTGCAAATAACGAGCTTTAGCATCTTCAAAAATAATTAGTTCAACTTCATAGCCTGTTTCTCTGGCAAATGATACTGATATTAAAGATTGAAATATTAAAATGAAGAATAATCGTGTAAAAAATATTTTCATTAAGCTGCTTCCTGTAGCATGAGTGAATTAAGTATGTCGTGTAATATTTTTACTCTTTGTTCACACTCTGTGGTCTCTTTATAAATAATCAAGGTATTAGTTCCGTTTAGCTTATATATTTGCGGTTCAGATTGTATCAACGAAATAAGACGTGCAGGGTCTATATTGGCATTCAAATTAAAAATAATACGAACCAGTGAATCTACAGCTGTAATTTTTTCAACACCTATGCACTGAGTTAATAACTTTAATGAGGTCACCTCAAAGAGGTTTTTAGCAATATCGGGTAATAAACCGAAACGATCTATAAGCTCTACTCGAACCTCATCAAGCGCATGCTGGTTAGGGGCATTTGAAATACGTTTATAAAGAATCAAGCGAGTGTGAATGTCATAAATATAATCATCAGGAAGTAGTGCGGGGACACCCAAATCAATGGTAGTGCCTTGATGTATTGGTTTATCAAGGTCAACGGTTTTACCCGATTTTAGGGCTTTAACCGCTCTATCTAACAGTTCAGTATAAAGGCTAAAGCCAATTTCATGAATCTGACCGCTTTGATCATCTCCTAACAGCTCACCAGCGCCCCTTATTTCTAAATCATGTGTTGCCAGTGTAAAGCCAACACCCAGATCTTCTAATGATTCTATTGCTTCAAGGCGTTTAACGGCATCCTTTGTCATAGCTTTTTTAGGCGGTGTAATTAAATATGCAAACGCCCTGTGATGGGAGCGACCCACACGGCCGCGTATTTGATGAAGCTGCGCTAACCCCAGTTTGTCTGCACGATTAATAATAATAGTATTTGCACTTGGTATATCAATGCCACTTTCTATAATTGTTGTGCTTACCAGAATATTAAATCGTTGATGAACAAAATCGAGCATAATACGCTCAAGGTCTTTTTCTCGCATTTGTCCATGCGCAAACTGTACACTGGCTTCAGGAATTAAATCCTCCAGTGTTTTGCACATTTTCTCAATTGTTTTAACTTCATTATGTAACACATAAACCTGTCCACCACGTTTTATTTCACGTAAACAGGCTTCATGTACCTGCTGATCATTCCATTCTGATACAAAGGTTTTTATTGCATGGCGTTGTGTTGGCGGTGAGGCGATAATGGATAAATCGCGTAAACCTGCAAGTGACATGTTTAATGTGCGTGGAATAGGTGTAGCCGTTAAGGTTAAAATATCGACTTCTGCTCGAAGGTTTTTAAATTGTTCTTTATGTTTAACGCCGAACCGGTGTTCCTCATCAATAATTAACAAACCTAGATTATCGAACCCAATATCTTTTTGTAATAATTTATGTGTGCCTATAATAATATCAACTTTACCATTTTTTAAATCTGCAATAACCTGATCTTGTTGTTTTTTTGTATTAAAACGAGAAAGGCATTCTATTTTGAAGGGCCAGTCTGCAAAACGGTCTTTAAAGTTTTGAAAGTGTTGCTGTGCAAGTAAGGTTGTAGGAACCAGTATTGCGACCTGTTTATTCGCATTTGCAGCGATAAATGTGGCGCGCATTGCTACTTCTGTTTTACCGAAACCCACGTCACCACAAACAACTCGGTCCATTGATTTTGCTTCAGATAAATCCTCCATAACGGAGTTAATAGCTTTTAACTGATCTTCAGTTTCTTCAAATGGAAAAGCAGCAGAAAACTGATTATATTCATCCATATTTATATTATAAGCAAGACCACCTTTGGCTGCTCTACGGGCATGAATATCAAGAATCTCTACCGCTATATCATTTATTTTTTTGGCTGCTTTTTTACGAGCTTTAGACCAGGTTTCTGTACCCAGTCGATGCTGAGGTGCATGATCTGCATCTGCACCGGTATAACGACTTATTAAATCTAATGAAGCGACAGGTACGTATAGTTTATCTCCACCTGCATATTCTATGGTTAATACTTCAGTCTCTATGTCGCCCATAGTTAACTTCTGTAAACCCAGGTAACGTCCAACACCATGCTCTTCGTGAACTACGGGTGAGCCCATACTTAAATCAGTCAGATTACCTATGATGGCTTCTGCATCACGCGTGCGTTTTCGTTTTCTTCGTTGTTGTTGTGAGCGTTCACCAAATATCTGAGCTTCAGTTAATATACAGATTTCAGGCTCGTTTAAGCTTAATCCTCTATCTATTGATGCTACTGCAATGCTCAGGTGTTCAGTGGAGTTAACAAATTCATGCCAGCTTTCAGATACATTAGGAAAGAGTTTCTGGTCATGCAGCATTTCAAGTAACATTTCCCGGCGACCAGCCGATTCAGTAATCAGTAAAATTCTGCCTGTATATTCCTTTACATAAGAAACCAGTTTTACCAGAGATGTATCCGTTCTGGTTTCGGCCAGAAATTGTGCAGGGGCTTTAAATGGTAAATCATTAGCGCTATTACCCGGAGCATTTTTCTCAGTCTGCGTTTGTATTTGAGAAAAATCCTGAACTGAATGCAGCAATTCTTCTGTATTCAGATAAAGTGATTCAGGTTTTAGTATCGGGCGTTCAATATCATGACAACGTTGTTCATAACGTTCTGCTACATCATGATTAAAATGCTCAATGGTTTGTATCAGTTCTTTCGTGGAGCAAATTATTGTGTTTTTTGGGATATAGTTAAATATCGTATTCAATTCATCAAAAAACAGGGGGAGGTAATATTCAATGCCATTAGGAATGATACCCTGAGATATTTCCTGATAAATTTTACTCGTAGTAGGGTCACCGGATAATTGTTCTCGATAACGTGTACGGAACTCACTGATTGCTTCTTTATTAAAAGGGAATTCACGTGCGGGTAATATTTCTATTGATTTAATGGCGTCGAGTGATCTTTGGCTTTCTGGGTCAAATTGTCGAATTGAGTCTATGTCTGTATCAAATAAATCTATTCTAAAAGGTAAGTCATGCCCAGAAGGGTATAAATCTATAATTGAGCCGCGAACAGCAAATTCACCGTGTTCCATAACCTGAGAAACGCACTGGTAGCCATTCTGTTCAAGACTGATGCGAAAGTCATCTAAATCTAAAGCCTGATTTTGTTTCAGCATTAGTACTTGAGATTTGATATAAGATTTAGGTGGAAGACGTTGTAATAGAGTTGATACTGGTAATATAAGAATATCACCCGACTGCATATCTGATAATTGGTACAGTGTCGTTAAACGTTGAGAAATAATATCCTGATGAGGTGAAAAAATATCATAAGGGAGTGTTTCCCAGTCGGGTAACTCCAGTATCTTGCATTTACTCGATACAAAAAAACTCAATTCATGCTGTAAAATTTGTGACTGATTAACATCTTCTGTTATGACTACTACGGGATTGGATTTTTTTAATGCCAGGTTCGCTATAGAGAATGCACGAGCGCAGCCATATAACTGCCCATACTCGTTAAGTTGTGCTTTGTCAGGTGCTGTTATTAGATCAAAATCTATTTGAGTTGAAGTCATATTTCTGGTGATATATAGAGTCTAAAAAGAATAAATGCGATATTATCCGGTAATTAAAACATAAGTAAAGTTATATGTAATGAATGAATATTATAGTTATATTAATCAATAAGATACGACTCTTTATTGATGTTATACATGATATAAGGGGCAGGTGTAATACTACGTTACATTTCTAACCTGATGATTACTTATATATAAAAATAATTTAATTCTAAATTAAAACCTTATTGCAAGGTAAGCGTTTTTAAAAAATGTTACCTTTAAAGCCATGCTTAACTATAGCTGCTTCAATAAATCATAAACAAAGAATACGCAAAGCACTTGAGTATTTCCATGCAGATAGATTAAATTATGCTGTGATTGGCACACCAAACAGGCTGGAATATGATCAGGGGTTTTTCGTAAAGAATGGTGACGGTGCTGCAGATATAAAGCCGATTTCTCATTTGTATAAATCACAGGTGTATGCAATGGCTAAGCATCTTGGGTTACCTGATGCCATATGTAATACCACACCAACTACTGATACCTACAGTCTTGAGCAGGGGCAGGATGAATTCTACTTCGCTTTACCTTATGAAAAAATGGATATTGCTCTATGGTATCTCAATAATGGTAAGACAGAAGCGGAGCTTACTGAGAAACTTAATATAACGCTTGATCAGGCAAAATATATTTTTAAAGACATTCTTTCAAAACGAAGAACAACTAAATATTTACATTTAGAACCACAGCTAATTGAAAAGAATATAATTACACAGGTTTAATATGTGAACAAGCAACGAGCAATCATTGATAAGTTTTATCAAAAATTTCAAAATTCAATGCATAGTCTTGTCCCGGCGTTGGACGAGAGGCAGCTTTTACAATTTCAGAAAGATGAATTTGGTGCTAACTCATATCAACAAAATGAAGTATTTAATCATTGGTTATATACAGGTCGTTCGATAAATAAACGTTATTATTGTTTACAAAATAATGAGGTGGTAGGGCAGCAAAGTGCGATTGTTGTAGATCTGATAATTGATAACAGGGTCTTGACAGTTGCATATGCTATTGACTTAAGAATACGTCCAGAGTGGAAAATGAAAGGTCTGGGTGTAGCCATGATAGGCTCTTTAATCAATGAATACGATGTTGTGATTGGTATGGGTGTTTCAGATGAAGCTCATAAAATGTTTAAAAGACAAGGTTGGTTTGATCTCGGTGTTGTTGATACTTTGGTTAAGCCACTGACTATGTCAGGTTTCAATGATCAAGCAATAGATGTTGGCTTAATCAGTAAATTAAAGTACATAAGTGCTTTATCTTTATCTAAAATATCTGACTTTTATTATAAGTACAATAGACCTAAAGCTGTGTTTAAAAAAGTTAAAGCTTTTACATCTGACCACGAAAGAATAATCAATGACGCTTATGATTCAAGTGCTATAAGGATTATAAAAGACAAACACTATCTTAATTGGCGTTTTATCAATTTTCCAGATAATGAGCATTATGACGTATTTGAATTAATCGAATACAATATTCCTGTTGCTTTTTTCTGCGTTAAAATGGCTTTTATTGATGGTTCTGATGTTTTAATTATTTCAGAAATACATGCAAGATTATCTGATATACCTAAAGTTGTTGATAGAATAATAGAATTAGCCAAATCATATAAAGCATCAAAAATAACATATTCAGGTCTAGATTATGCGATCCAGAAGACGCTAAAGAGCCGATGTTTCTGTAATAGGCCTTATGGTGACAGGTTCCTTGTTTACTCTAATGCTCCAGAACTTGATTCAATTTTAAAAAATAAAAACAGGTGGCGAATTACTAATGCTGATTCAGATGCCGAGTTTTGTTTATTTAATAATTAAGTAGTCGAATTTGTATTTCTATACATTAATATATGCATGAATTTGTGATAAATAGTAATCAATACTAAATACACACGTTTATATCAATTTTATATGTGCCTTTACACACATATATAGTTAAATATTATTCTTTCATTAAATAACTGCACCTGTAATAACTATTCATGTTTTACTTAAAATCAATGAAATCTGTTTTGCATATACCACGATTAAATTGTAAGTATATTAATTATGATCAATGATATTTTTTATTTTAAATAAATAAAATAAATATTGAACTAAGTTGTGCGACTAATTGTCACATCCTGATTTTTCCTTGTTTAAGCGTGATAAAGTTAAAAACATTAAAACTGAATATACTGCGTTTTATCTAATAATTTATGCGAGTTAAAGGTGTGTGTGTGACAAATTATAAAAATGAGAACGGCAATAATTATAACAATAAATCATATAAATTTAGATACTTCATACCTAGAAAAATAAATATCAGTCGAATTAGTTTGTCCTTTAAATCAATTGTTTTATCTAGTTTATTGTTTACAGTTTTTCAATTGCAGGCTGAACCAGTACTGCATCCCGCTATACCCATTTTAGATGAAAATGGTTTGCATGTGCTCGATAGCCAGAAAGCCTACAGTGCTAAAATGACCTGTGGCACAGGTGGCTGTCATGATTACGAGGCTATTACTTCAGCTTTTCATTTTGAAATGGGAAGCAAGGAAGCAAGAGATGATTTTGGTAAAAACCACGGCGTATCTACATTAGTATCTCCCGGATATTTCGGTGGTTATAATTGTATGAGTGGTAGTAACCCGGATACGCTTGCTAGTAAAGTGAACGTCAGCGAAGCAGATTTTAAAGATAAAGGTGTTGCTGGCTGGGTTCAACGTTGTTCAGGTTGTCACACAGGTGGTGGCTGGATGGAAAAAGATCGTAACGGTATTCGTTATGATGAAAAAGATCCCACAACTGTTGCTCATCTTGATGGTGATTATTTTAATCGCGGTACTGATTCAAATAACCAGCCTGCTTCTGAAGATACCATTAGCCAGTGGGACTGGAAAAAAAGTGGTGTTGTAGAAGCTGACTGTTTCCTTTGTCATGCTGATTTTTCAGCATTGGTTAAAACAGATCCAGAAACAGCGGGTAATACGGATGATGCATTTGATCATGCTGATGACATGCGTAATGATTATCTTATAGATGGTGGTTTCTTTAACTATGCGGGCACGGCCATTCTGGAATTCCTTAATCTGAATAACGGTGGTGATCCTGCCAATGACAAAACCCTGCTTATTTTTGACCGTACCGCATCAACAGACAGTAGTGATCATATGGCTCCAGACTATACGTTGAATCTGAATGCAGATGGCAAACCAATACTTCACTGGAATGCCGATGCCTTTGTTGATGGTAAAGTAGAAATCCCCATGCTTCGTTTCCCTGAAAATGAAAACTGCATGAACTGTCATAGTACAAGTAATTCACGTCGTGGTTTTTACGGTTTTGGTGAAGAAGCTAGCGCTGTTTATGATGAAGAAGGAATGCTGGTAGAAGACTATCAGGACGATGTTCATAAAGGTTTAGAATGGACAGAAAACGGAGAGACACGTCCCATTGAAAACTGTAATGCCTGTCACTCAAGAAATTACTATAACTCACTAGCGAATACAGACAATGTAGACCTTGATGCCAATCATAATTTCCTTAAGGGGAATTCTGATATGGATCTTCGTAATGATAAAGACTACAGCCCTAATGCCCTGAGTTGTGTTTATTGTCATGAAACTGCAGAGAACCCTGCAATTCCTTCCCTGGAAGGATCTGATCTTGATAAAACGATGCTTAATGCTCACCTGGAAAAATGGAAAGCCAGTGGTGATATGGCTGGTTACACAGCAGATTCATTAACGCGTATTACACAATCTCATCTAGATGTTGTTAGCTGCCAGGCCTGTCATATTAATGACAAGGTTGCACGTGGCAGAAGTATGCAAATCATGTTCCGTTACCGGCAGGAAGAGGATGGAAAATTAAAAATTGTTCCTTATGCGCAACGTGATCGTTATTACTGGAAAGATAAAAATACCAATACTATTTTAAACAAAACAGAACGTAACAGTGTGTTTGAATTACGTGGAGGCGATACATCTATGCCGGGCATGGTGATGCCATCTGATGATATGTATGGTGTTATTGTAGATCCTGAGACGGGTGCTGAACTGGCAGAAGTTACTGCGCGTTTATCGCATGGCAGTATACGTTTTGGTGACCCTGAAGGTTATGCGGGTTATCTGGCGCTACGTAATGCATATAACAAAGTATTCAAGATAAAAGGTTTTGAGAATGCAGATGCCGTGATGGTATTAACTGAATCTAACCAGTACATCATGAATCACAATACGCGACCTGCTGTTGATTCATTGCAATGTGAAGATTGTCATGCAAATACACAACGTGGTTTTAGTGCATTAGTTGCAGATGATAGCGTATTTGGTTCTGCAAACTCTGCGACTATCTTTAGCCTGCCTGACGCTCGATTAATTAGTGAAGGCATTGTTGAGCTTGATAAACCTTATATGAAAGCCAATGAGAATGAAGATGGTAGTGCAGATATTACACTTAATGTTTCTGATATTTTATATAGCACTCGCCTTAATCCTTCATTGAGTATTTTAAATGCCGACATTGCATCAGAAATGACTGGAATGGTTAACAAAGTTAGTCTTGCAGAAGCGGCTCGTCTTGCAAGTATAAGTAAGGCAGAGCATATCGACATACTCTATCAGCAATCTGGCGATGAACTATTTGTATTCGCTCCTTTATATGGAGATCCATCTGTACGCAAAGTTGCAATAATGCCGATGGTTAACAATACATCAAATCTGATATTCCCTACTTATCAGTTCAGAATTTCGCTGGCAGATAATGATGTGGTGAATACAGCTGCAAATTCTGGATTTGGTGGTTTGAATGCAGATGTGTTTTCTTTACAGGCAACTGATGCAGATGGTGTTGATGTAAGTAGCTTTGGTAACAGTAATATACTAGTTAAATTACCTTACACTGGCACTGAAAACAGTATTGAAAATATCAAACTAATTACGTCCGTCGACGGTAACGAGTGGGTAGATGTTAATGCTTCCGATATTTTGATCCTGAACCCTCAGACAGACAGTGAATATGGGTATCTGGTTTTTAAAACCAGTCATTTCAGTTTCTATACCATTACCCTTGCAGATGAAACAAATGTATCTGAACCTGTAGTGGAAGCGTCTTCATCAGGTGGTGGTTCAGCTCCCTGGTTGCTGATTTTACTTATCGGTTTATATCATTTGAGGGGTAGAAAATAAGACTAAACACTGATATCCCGTGAGGCTAGGACTTCAGTGGCTTTAAATACTATAAAGTCACTGCATTCCAGATAAAAGTATTCGGAGTAGACGGTTTTTGTTTTTAATAATTTTATTATCATGAAACAGAATAGTAAAAAATTAACATTTAATAAAATAATGCCCTGGATGGCCGGGGCGGGTTTTGCACTTGGCCACATAGCAGTAACCAGTAATTGCACATTAACAACACAAGGGCGATGTATTAGTTGTGGTAGTTGTGTTGTTGCATTAGGTTCTATCGTAATATGGGCAAAGATGAAAAAGCGCCGAGACGATTTTTATATTGGTGACTAGTGAAAGACTTAAAATTCTTCACTATTTGTACGATGATTCTTAGTTATTCCCCCAGTGTATACAGCCAGGTTTCAGGAAGGCTGGATACACTTATCGAAACAGATCAAACTGAATTTTATAACAGAAGCCTGATTGAAGAACAGGCAGAAATAAACTGGCGTAATAAGTCGGAAAATATGAATGCAGGTTTTCAGGCTGATATTAGATACCATGAACTTGATGATCAAACTCATTTGCAAGGTGAATTAGATCAACAGATTAATCAATTATTTTTATCTCATAATATACAGAATATTAATTATACAGTAGGCCGATTTGATCGTTCTGATCTGCTAGGTTTTTATACTCTAGATGGTTTGATAGCCAATTATGTTAATAAAAGCTGGACTGCCAGTTTTCATGCTGGAACTCCACGTCAACTTGAAGATTATAATATTATTGAAGTAAACAGAATCCTTGGTCTGGATTTTAACAATCAGCAGACTGGTATAAGTAATGCGATTGTCCAGAATGTAAATAGCTATTTTGGATGGCAACAGTTACAGGATGAAGTGACTCAAAATTATATCCATCTTGGAATATCAGGTAGTGGAAATTTAAACAATACAAATATAGACAATAAAAAAATATCTAAAAATAAATTAAGCCAGATTAAAATGTTTATCAATGGCAGCTATTTAATTGAAAATAAAAGTGCTGAATCAATAAATGCAGGCGTTCAATATAACGATAAAGAATTTGGACTAAGTCGTATCAGCTATACAAGCTGGAAACCAGAAGAGGCTGAGTTAAGTTTTAAAGAACAATTTTATTCAGTTTTTTCAAATAGCAAACAATCTATTTTACAGGCGGATATCTTTCATAAACATAAATGGGATCAACAATACTATGTTCGTGGTCGAAAAGTATGGCGTGAAACAGGCGGTGATGGTGTCGGACTTACTTTTGGATTTGAACAACAGGCCGTATTTGATAAAAAAACAGGGTGGATAGCTCAGTGGGATAGTCTGGCGATAAAACATGACAGTATTCACAGTCTCTACCTGAGTAGCAATAGAAATATATCTGCCAGTTTGCGTGGTCACCTTGATACAGCTTTACAATATCAAAAAAATGATACAGTAGATAACGATAGTATTGTTGCTCTGCAGATAGGTGCAGAGAAGATGATTCAATCTGATGTGTATATCGACTTCAATCTACGATACATATACAACAGTAATCTGGATGATGAATACCGATTTGGCTTTAGATTCAGTTATCGGTTCGATGATAGAGTGTGGATAAGACCATGATAAAGAGCATTTTCATTATATTGCTTTTTATGCTGTCGCTTTCATCTCAGGCTGAAACGGATAATTTGTCTAAAGTTAAAGCCGAAGTTAAAAAAGAAAAAAGTTGGTGGCAGAAACGCCATGATAGAACTGATTTATTTTATCCTCATAAAGCTCATATGGATGTTATGGAAGATGAGGGTGATGCCTGTATGTTATGCCATCCATTTAGTAAAAATAGTATTCAGGATAAAAAAGAACACGAGAAACTTAATCAGATAAACAATGAAGCACTAGAAGCTATTTGTCATGATTGTCATGTAGAAAAAATAACAGCACCATCTGAGTGTCGGCTTTGTCACCCAGATCCATCTACTGTCTGGCCAGATGATCATAACTACAACTATACATTTTTTCATGCTGAAGATGCGCAGACCAATCAGCAGGCCTGTACAGAATGTCATAAACAGTTGTCTTTTTGTACAGATTGTCATTTTAAACGTAATTATAGTGGCGGTTACTCCAGCACTAAAGTGCATCGTCTAGGTTATAAGTCAATGCATGGACTGGATGCGAGAATTGCACCCGCAGATTGTGGAAGCTGTCACCAGGTAAAATACTGCACTGATTGTCACCGGAGAATAAAATAATGTTACGTCTATTATTTTTCTCTATTCTGATTTTTGTTGCTGCCTGTAATAACGATGAAGAACATGATGAGTCGACAACAGACACGGATATTTTACTAAATACTAATCATGGCGGTGCGGGTTCTGCCTGGGGTTTATCTGATTGTGATGCCTGTCATGCACTAGGCGTCGTTCATCAAAATGAACCGGCTATTCGTGACATAGTGAAAGTTAATGGATATGAAACCTGTACAGGTTGCCATGGCAGTAATGGAACAGATGCACCTCGCCAGTGTCTAGTTTGTCATAATGAAAATGACTTACCTGAAGCGCCTCTTCAATCCGGTCTACATAAACATGATTTTGATACGGGTGCGGATAATGAATTAGAGGATCAACAATGTATAGACTGTCATTATGCTTCAGATATGGATGGCGTGTTTAATAATAACCGTGACCTGACACGTTACGCTGATTCAAGTGGCGTTAATTCACCTTATTCAAATGGTACTGACTTTTGTCTGCGATGTCATAATCGTGATCATCAACAGGCTGATTTTCCTATTACAGATAAAGTTTTTGATGATCCTTTAATTGCCATTGAAGACACCTACACATTTATAGATAAACACGGGGAAATTAATTCAGCTGGCAGCGGAACCTATGCAGGTTTACGCAATAATTATGTTTATAGCAGCCGGGTTGAATGCACCGACTGCCATGCGATGCATGGTACAACTAATAGCAGGTTAATAATTGATCGGTCTGATAAGGGCACTAGCAAGCTTGATTTATCACTACGTGATCTGCCTCACTCAGTAAAAATAACCGCTGATGATTTTTCTCAGTTATGCGTGCTCTGTCATGATATGGAGACACTTCAGGATGAAGGTGATGTAGATACAGGTAATGGCCTTACAGGTGTCCATCTAACAGGAAGTAGCTGTATAGAGTGTCATAGTCATGGCGAAGCAATTCAGGCGGGCCTGTAATGATTCGATTATGCCTGCTTTTGTTTTTATTTTTATCTACTTCAGCTTATGCTAAAGGTGATCAGGAAATGCCAGCTATGCATCACCTGTATAAGGTTGAACCTTCAAAAGAAATATCAATTCCAGATGACTTCCCATTGAATAAAAATAAGGAAATTGATTGCCAGACCTGTCATGGTATTGAAGATATGAAGCAGCAGGATTTTGAAAAAATTGATAAAAAATCAAATGATTTTTTTCGTGAAGGGCCTTATGACAAAATTACAGACTTTTGTTATCGCTGTCATGATACAAAGCCGTATCAGCGGGATAATATTCATAAAATGCTGGATGAAGAGAATAAAATTATTAAAAAGACCTGTCTTTATTGTCATGAAAAACAGTTAGATCCTGAAGATGACTTAGAAAAGTCGGAACTTAAATTACGTCTGGAACCAGAGAATATATGTTATGGCTGTCATTTAGATATACCTCACTTTAATGCGCTTAATCATCAAATAAAACCAGATGATGAAATGCAAAAGAGAATCAGTGACTATGAGAAGGAGCA
The DNA here is from genome assembly GCA_003349885.1 of endosymbiont of Galathealinum brachiosum. NCBI lineage: Bacteria > Pseudomonadati > Pseudomonadota > Gammaproteobacteria > endosymbiont of Galathealinum brachiosum. The sequence continues at coordinate 116,757 of QFXC01000008.1, forward strand.
TAAAATAATTTTACCGCTATCAGAAGCAGGCAAGATAATGTGTGTAACCTGTCACAGCCCACATGAGCTTGATGTAATCAGTCAGAATAAACCCGCTGGAAAACAGGTTGTTAATAATGATCTTGATAAAGGTATAACGTATAGCAAACATAAATGGAATGACGTTTTTAATAAAGATAAAAAGGACAGGCTTAATAAGTTTAATTTGAAATCATCAAAAGCACATATTTTAAATTATCAACGTATTGAAAAAGAAATTTTATTAAGACTGCCTGCAAAAGACGGGGCGCTTTGTCTGGCATGCCACGAGTTTGAAAAATAATATGAGAATAATACAAAACATTTTAGATATACCTAAAGAACAGAAAATACGTTATCTGATTATCATTGCATCCTGCCTTCTGTTTTTTGCACCTTTTGCTTTTATACCCGGTGCAGTAGGTAATGATGACTTGTGTGGAAAGATGTGTATGCGACGATTTTTTCTCTATTTTCCCGGCATGACACTAGAGGATTTAACAATGGCAATTACTGTAGCCTGGATGGGGGTTATATTATTATTTAGCATTTTCCTAACAACATTTTTTTACGGGCGTTTATGGTGTTCATATATTTGTCCTGTAGGTGGTTTCCCTGAGCTTGTCAGTCGTACACTGAGTGATCGTTGGAAAATAGAATATCGTTCTCTGCCACAGGTTCCAATACGTTACGGATATTTTGCAGTTTATGTCTTACTTATGCCAACACTGGGCATTAGTGCCTGTACCTTGTGTAACTTTATAACCGTACCTCGACTGTTTGAGTCAATGAGTGGAGGCATGCGTGGTTTTGCATATATATTTTCTACCATCGGTCTCGTTAATCTTGCATTACTTATACTTTTAGGTTTTTTTGCCAGCAAGGGTAGAGCTTATTGTCAGTTTCTTTGTCCTATCGGAGCGATGGATGGGTTGATTAATCGTATGGGTGCTAAGTTACGCTTTACGCGAAGAATACGGGTGGAGCGTGATCGTTGTACAGGCTGTAATATCTGTGCACGTAATTGCATGACAGGTGCCATAAAAATGGTTGATCGAGTTGCAGTTGTTGATCAACTCTCCTGCATGTCATGTAATGAATGTGTGAATGTTTGTGACTGGCATGCAATAGACTGGCTAGCTTTGCCACCAGACAATCAACCTAAACGTAAAAAGAAAGGCATTGATTTCCATCCATTACCTGATTGGGAAGCTGTTTACATTGTTAAGCCTGAAGCTAAAGGGCTTAAAGCTGTTAACTGGCAACGGGTGTTTATTGGCGTTATTTTGGGATTGGCCATTTCATTTGTTTTTATCACCCAGGTGCAGGCCAAGCAGCGCCAGACAGATCCAGATGGCTGTTTCGCCTGTCATGCGCTTGAAGGACTTGAGTATATTGATGAGAAAGGTGTTCTGCGAAATTCAACCATTAATCAACAACATTATCTCAGTTCATTACATGGCAGTGTTCCCTGCAAAGACTGTCATCGAGAAATAAAGGATTTTCCTCATAAAGTTGAGAACGGTGAAGTTGATTGTGCTGAATCCTGTCACCTTGAAGAACCATCTGAAGGTGAGGCGTATACGCACAAAAAAGCAACTGAGGTATTCGAAAAATCAACACATGGTGAGGGCTGGAGCAAAGGTTTTACGGGTGGAAATAGATTAAAAGAATCAGAGGAAGAACAAAACCCATCATGCCGATTATGTCATCAGAATAGTTTATATATAGATCCAGAAAAAATGCCTGAATTTAAAGCGGCATTTGATCATACCGAATCAGAATGTGGAAGTTGTCATCAGGGAGAAACATGGCTTAACCAGTTTGGTGGTCATATTATGCGACGTTTTCTTTCCGGCAGACAGAGTAAACAGGACGAAAACAAAATGTGTGATAACTGCCATGCAAATAAAGAACGTATGGCAAAAGTTGAAGTTGAAGACAAAGAAACAGGTATAAAACATAAAGTAGGCAGCAAATTTATTCTTGCAAGTAATTCTTATGAAAGAACGCTGCATGGCCGATTGTTAGCCAACAATGATGATCATGGTGTTTCGTGTAATGATTGTCATACCCCAGGAAAAGACAGACATGCAATCTTCAATCATAAACTGATCAGCGCATCAACACATAAAGATAATCTTGATAAAACCTGCTCGGCTTCAGGATGCCATAATTATTCTAAAAAATATATAAACTCAGCTTTTACCCAAACAGATATGCATGATCTGGATTATGTACCTGTATATGAAAGAATTATCTCATCGGAAGCACTTAACTTAAATTCCGGATGGAAACTATTTCTAGCATTTTTTATTCCAATAATAATAATACTGACTATTGGTTCTATTATATGGAGTTTATTTTCAAAACGAAGTAAGTCTGTTGTTTTTTCTCTGTTTGGTGGAAATCATTTCCAGGAAAAGATAATTGGAAGAAAACCGAAATCAAAAGTTAAAGCTTCTAAGTTTAAAAAGAAAAAACAGACTATACAGCGAGGGCAGGATAAATGAGACCATTAATATATTCAGTTATTCTGTACTCGTTTTTCTTATCTGTAAATGCTCAGCCACTTTACTTGAAACAATTTAATAACTCTAAAGTTGATGATAAGAAGATTGAGGAAGCCCATAAACAGATAAAAGAGCATTCAGAAATAGAGGTGAAAGATAACTTGTTTGTTCAGTCATTTCACAAACAAAATTCTAAAATAGAGACTGATAAGCATTCTTTTTGTATCTCCTGTCATCAGCAGAAACCACATAAGTTAAATAAAAGAAAAAGAAGCTTTCTGAATATGCACAGTGATTATATAAGCTGTGAAACGTGTCATTTCGTGCCTAAAAACACATTACTTACATACGAGTGGTTTAATTTTAATAATGATAGTAACAAGGTGTCTGCAAATCGAATTGTTCCTTTATTTAATAATAAACCAGTCATTTTATTAGATAACCATGAACTGGCTTTAAAAATAAAAAAAGAATGGAAAAACAAACCTTCGTTTGAAAAAGCTGGTCTTAAATATCGTTTGCATACACCTCTTAGTAAAAAAGGACCAGATTGCATGGGTTGTCATAATAACAAAGATCAATTGATTGATCTGGTTCCGCTTGGCTTTAAAGAAAAAGAAATTAAGAAACTACAACAGCATTCAATACCAAGGTTTTTCAGTCGGTTTACTAAAGATGATCAGCGATTACGTATGACTGATTTATTGCAATGATAGTTAAAGTTAAACAACTTTTAGCTGCATTAATATTGTTATCGATATTATTTAGCCAATATATTATGGCTGATATCACTGCGAATAAATTATTCTCTATTAAATCAGGGTTAAATCAGCCAACAGATATAGCCGTTTCTCATGATGGCAGCATTTATAGTCTAAATGGTGTATTGAGCAAGGTAATAGTTTTTTCCAATGATGGTAAGCATAAATTCGATTTTGGTAAAGCGGGAAAGGGTGATGCTGAATTAGATTTACCTATGGCTATAGCAATAAATAACAGGTTTGTATATATAGCCGATACAGGTAATGGCCGGATTTCGATTTACAATCTGCAGGGAGAATTTATTAGAGTTATAACTCTAACCTCAAACAAATCAGAAATAAAAAAGGTTTCTCCCGTTTCTCTACTGATAATGGATAAAAATATATTATGGAGTGATCGTCAGAACCATCAAATATGTGTCAGTAAGATAAGCGATGGAAAAACCTTGAGATGCTGGGGAAAAAAAGGTGATGCAGAAGGGCAATTCAATTTTCCATATCAATTAGTTGCTGATTCTCAGGGTTATGTGTTTGTTGTTGATGTGCTTAATTCTCGAATTCAGGCGTTTAGTTCAAGGGGTAAGCATTTTATGAATACTGGGAGTTTTGGTGTCAATATACCAGGTTCGTTATTCAGGCCTAATGGACTGGTATTAACTAAAGATAACTATTTAATGGTCAGTGATGCCTACCTTGGTAGAATTTCTGTTTTCAAAAATGGTAAACCGTTAGGTTTACTTACAAATGAATCAGGTAAACACCTGGTATTTAAGTCGCCTACAAGCCTAACGTTGAATAAATCACGTATTTATGTAACGGATACATTAAATAATAGTATTGATGTTTTTAATGTAAGTACAAATAATAAAAAAACAACCAATAAAAAATCATTTGATAAACCAGAATCAGGTAGTTCACAAAAAAACTGTATCACCTGTCATATATCATGGGCAGATAATTTTTCAATAGATCATCAGACTGATTTTCCTGTTTCTCCTGTTGCGCATCAGGACATGTGTTATAGCTGTCATCACGGTGTTGTTATAGATTCAAGGAAAGATATAGGTCATAAAGAGCAGCACCCTGATATCCATCACAAACGAAAAGAAATAAAGAAAAACTCAGATAAAAACAAAGATAAAATTCCAAAAGAATTTCCTGTTGTTATTCATAAGTCACATAACAAGCATGATATTTACTGTGGCAGTTGTCATACACCACACAAGCTTGAAACAGATAAACCTGCAAACCTTAATGATGAACATAATAATAGCTGGATGCGTGAGAAAAATAAAAGTAGTGAAATTTGTCTCTCGTGCCATGAATCAAAAATCGACCATATACAGGATAAATCACGCTCAAATAAAGGAATAAATCATCCTGTTGGCTTGTATTTAAAGCAGGCTGAACCGGTAAGAAAAAATAAACAATATTACGCAAGAGATAAAAACCTGCATAAAGGTTTACCTGATGAATTAACTAAAGCAGGTGCTACTACAAACAATAAGAATCAGATGATTTGCCAAAGCTGTCATAAAGTCCATGGTACTGAAGAAGAATCACTAACGGCTATTCAATCAGTAAATGCAAAAATTTGTCAACAGTGTCATCAGAGGCATGTGGCAGAAGATCTTATATCAGCTCGCAAAAAAGGAGTTCATCCAGTTAATATAAAACTGGATGAGCCGGTAAAGATTAACGGTAAAGAGATTGAAATAATAACCTGTCTAACCTGTCATGCCCCTCATAATGGAAAAAAAGACAGTGCACTACTTGTTGTAGATGATAAAAATGGTGAGCTCTGTAATGCATGCCATGAAAATTATAATAAGCTTGTAAACACTAAACATGATCTACGTTTAAGTGCAGAGAAAAGTAAAAACAGTTTTGACAAAACACCGGAGGAGGCTGGTTCATGTGGTAGTTGTCATAGCATGCATGAGGTTTCAGATAAAATACTATCGTTAGATGCGACAGAATTAGCTACATATAAAGGAAATGAAAAGCCACTTAATCGAGACCAGGCTTGTTTAAACTGTCATCGTAAAGAGGGTGTTGCTGACAAATCTCAAATAAAATTCTTTAGTCATCCTACGAACAATATTATCTTACGGTCAGACAAAAATAACATGCCACTAGTAGATAATAAAAATGAAATAAATGAATTTGGTGAAATAGCCTGTATTACCTGCCATAACCCTCATAGATGGTCGGGCCATAAAGCAATTGAAGATGAGGAGATTAAAAAAGAAAAACCTGAAAAACAGGTTAATGGTAATGTGCAAAGTAGCTTTTTAAGAAATAAGGCTATTCAGGATTCGTTCTGTAAGGATTGCCATGGTATTGAAACGTCAATGAGGTATAAGTATTATCATCTTGAATTATCACGCAAAATTAAAGATCAACAACACAAGTGATTTGATATCTCTGTAATCGTGATCATTATATCAAACATATTATGTTTTTCTGTTTGATGCTTTATCTTGTTGATCTATCGATGGATAGGAGTTTTATGTCCAGAAAGCAACTCATAGCTATTACTGATTAACAGTTTAGTGGTTGTTGTAGATATTTAGCACTTACTCTGGTTGATCTTAGCTATTTTCGACTACGTCTTTTTAATGGATTATATGCGCATAATGTATATTATGTTAAATAGATAATATGTATTAAATTTAACTATCCCTGCTAGTTCGCACCCATTCTCTAGCAATACTATTTCAATAGCATTCATTATACGTACGCTTAATAACGTCTTCGTATAATTCGAACTAATTATGTATAAGATTCGACTTATTCTTTCTTTTATAAACCGATAGTATGCTTTTAATACGTACTACAGCAGATATTCACACAATTACGTCATTATCATCAATGAATCCTGTCTATATAACTAGTAATTAAAATCAGTAAAAAACCGAGGAATTATCAATGTTGTTTAAAATGTCAGGAATTATTATATTTCTGCTCATGTTAACGGGCTGTACTGAGCCGCCCTACACTAATCTAGATAACGCTCAATTAAAATTAATGATTGATAAAGGTATACCTGTTTATGATGTACGCCGTGTTGATGAATGGCGTCAAACAGGTGTAATTAAAGGAAGTAAGCTTCTTACAATTATCAGTAGTGAAGCCAGAGTTAATCCTGAATTTATGCCTAACTTTACCCGTGCTAATGATATCAATAGCCAGGTCATTCTAATTTGTCGTACAGGTAATCGTACTCGAAAATTAGCAACTTATTTGATAGAAAATTATGGCTATAAGAATATTTATAATGTACAGAATGGTATTTCACACTGGATTCGTGAAGGAAATAGTGTCGTTCAGGCCAGAATTTAAAAAATAGACTAATTTAAGAGAAAATATATGTCTAACTTGTATGATTATAAACGTCGACCAATTGTTGAGTTATTATTTAGCATCATAATTCCTACTATTATATTAATGAAATTCAGTGGTGATGACGATTTAGGGGCAACTAAAGCCCTGATTTTTGCCTTATACTTTCCTTTAAGCTGGGGTTTATATGAGTTTACAAAATATAGAAAGTTTAATTTTATTGCCTTACTTGGCCTGGTAAGTGTTTTACTCACCGGAGGCATTGGGCTTTTACAACTAGATAATCAATGGTTAGCCATTAAAGAGGCATCAATACCCGCAATTATAGGATTGGCTGTGCTTATTTCTACAAGAACCCGCTATCCTTTAATCAAAACACTTATTTATAATCGAAAAATTATGAATACTGATAAAATAAAATCCAGATTAGATGAGCTGAATACTACCGATATATTTGAAAATCGTCTGTTAATTGCAACTTATTTATTGAGCAGTACTTTTTTCTTTTCAGCAGTAATGAATTATATTCTCGCAAAATGGATTGTGACAAGTCCAGCTGGTAGTAGCGCCTTTAATGAGGAGCTTGGTCAAATGACTTTATTAAGTTATCCAGTTATTGCAATCCCATCTATGCTAATGATGTTAGCCATTATTTATTACTTATGGCGCACTATACAAGGGCTGACTATGCTTAGGCTTGAAGAGGTATTTATACACAAGGAGACGCAATAAAACACTTGTTTTATTGATATATACCACTCGTTTTATTCGAGTTAAAACAAGGTGTTTTTTCGAATTTACGCAAACTTAAAGGTAGGTTAAATTCTAAACATCTACAATTAAAGTAAGTTAATAATTAGTTATATAGTTACTCTGTCAATTCATGATAATACATACTAACTTAAGTATAACTTAGCTGGAGATGGGAAAATAAAATTCCCTGCTTTTCTATTTATTGTATTAATATTCACGTCTTTTTCAGTTTTATCAAATGAAAATATAAAGCCTGATAAAACAAGAATTTACTACTATCTTGTAATGCTCTAAAAAGCACACCAGAGCATACTAATGCTAATTACTGTAATTACTTTATACAGGGCTTTCTTGCTAAAGCATTGGCAATCAATACATCAATTATTAATAATCAGAAAAAAATTAAATATAAACCTTACTGCACTAAAGGACGAATGCCTGCATCAAAGTTTAATTATTATTGCGTACCCGATAATATCTCTAATGATAATATTATTAAAATTATTGCAAAGCAACTACCGTCTGAAATAGACACTATAAAAACACTTAGAGATAATATTTTAACAACTCTACGTTCAGAATATCCGTGCAGGAAAGACAATGAAGCTTTGTCGACAACAGAAATGAGGTAATTACTCGCGGTAATATACAAATAATTATCTGTAGTCGCCTGCTCTATTAATTACATCCATTAACTGCTATCGCATTAAATTGTGTTACCAGTTTTTAACATTATTTATAGTTAATCTTTTTAATAGCAGAGTTTAATATTTAAATATTTAATGAAAAAAATAATCAGTATTAATTACAATAACAGAACAGACTAAATCGATAAATTCATCCGGATCTATAGGCTAGTAATAAAGTTCTTAATACCTAATCTCTGTGCTTGTTCAAATTTATAACTTCAGTGTATCCAGAATAAAAAATAGTTCGTAATTCTGGTTTGATCTGTAGTAATTGATGTAATAAATCAGAACCTGATAATTCAGACATTGTCTGATCACTAATTACAAGATCATAAATATCCGGTGTAATTTTAAAATATGATAATACTCCCATTGGCTCGTGCATCGTATATATCGGTTTAATCGTATTGATACATATCAAATACCCCCCTGCTGTTAAGGCTATTCCTTCCTGTTATGCCTTATTAAATGCTTTATAATAGACAGGATGAACGAAATTACCGAATATCAGCTCGTAGAAACCTGTCTACAGGAAAAAATGGATAACGACACCACTCGTTGCAATCTTTGCCTGTGGCGTTGCAAAATTGCACATGGTCAGCGCGGCTTCTGTCAGGCTCATGTTAATCGTAACGGTACACTCTATAACCTGTCTTATGGCATATTGTCATCGATAGATATTGACCCGATAGAAGATAAACCTGTTAAGCATTACCGTCCGGGCACCAGAGTAATGTCAGTTGGTAGTTATGGTTGTAGCTTTCGCTGTGGCGGATGCCATAATCTGGATATTTCCTGGGGTGTTGAAGCACTGGATGATTTGGCTAAGGGTGAATCAACTGAAGTATGGGTTACACCACAATCTCTCATAGACACAGCACTTCGAGCTGGGGTACAAGGAATCGCATTTACTTACTCCGAGCCTGCAGTATGGTTAGAATATGTAATAGATGTTTCAAAACTGGCACATAAAGCCGGTTTATATACGGTTTATGTTTCTAATAGCTATATCACCGATGAGGCACTGGAACTAGCTGCTCCCTATATCGATGTACTCTGCTCTGATATAAAAAGTATGCGTGATGATTTTTATCAGGACATCTGTCGACCAGCTAAAGTTAAACAGGTTTTGCATTCAATAAAGAAAGCCCATGAGTTAGGCATACATGTTGAAACTCGTACCAATATTATTCCTGGAAAAAATGATAATCCGGATGAATATTATGAAATAGCCTGTTGGGTAAGAGATAATTTAGGTGCTGATAGCCCCTGGCATATTACCCGGTTCTTCCCTGCTTATAAACTAAGTCATTTGCCATCAACACCCGAATCATCATTACTCGAAGCTGAAAAAGCCGCTAAACGAGCTGGGCTAAAAAATATTTATGTTTACAACGATAAAGGTTGTGACTGTGCAGAAGAAAACAAACCAATAGAAGCCTATTTAAATAGTAGTGCTGAAGAGTTACACCAGATAAAAAAATGCGCTGCAAGTTGTTGTGGCGATGAAGGTGTATTACTTAAAAAATACGAAATTAACGAAACAGATAAAAACGAAGGTAGTAAATTATGAGAACAGTATACTGTGCCATTTTGAAAGTTGAAGCTGAAGCACTTGATGCAGTTCCTCACCCGGGTGCACTCGGTCAGCGAATTTATAACAACGTTTCTAAAGAAGGCTGGAAACAATGGCTTGAGCGTTTAACTACAATTATTAATGAAAATGGCTTAAATACAGCTGATATTCGCAGCATTGAACTGATTGAGAAACATATGCAGGGTTTCTTTTTTGATGAAGGTGATTATGGTCAGGTTCCTGCTGGTTTTAATGCGGGTGGAGGTGCAAAAAAATAATTTTGTTGTCAGGCTCACTCAGCAAATAAAAATACTAATTAATTTTTACTCACGATATAAAAGTAAGTAACAAAACAAATCAGGCACGAAAACAGTTATTCTTTCAATAACTGTATAACGGGTGCCATTACAAAATTGAGCTGCTCGTAAGCCTTTCTTAAAGCGCTTACTACTTCAGCAGGTGTTTGGGCCTGAGCAAATATATAACCCGGGTATTGATTTCCCTCGGGTAAAGCAATTAACTCATTACCTTCTCGAATAACAATATCCACTTTATCAACATGAGGTGTTTTTCTAGCAGCCGCCAGGCCTTCTACCCTTCTCAATATACCGGACTGCTTAATAGGAATCATCATTACACCACGCGCATTTTCAGGTGCTTTTGTTTCTACCTGATTACCTGTAGCTAAAGAAACAACAAGCTCTTCTAAATTAAAATCGGCACCCGAATCCAGACTTCTAGCGCAGTCACCTCCAATTGTTCTACTTGCGACTTCCAGTATAAAAGCATCTTCCTGATTAACTCTTAATTCAGCATGTATCGGACCTGTTGTTAAACCATAAGATCTGCAGGCTTCTTCAATACGTTGTTTTATTTTTATCTGTATATTTTCATCAAGAGATGAAGGCGTTACATATATTGTTTCTTCAAAAAATGGTCCTGTTAAAGGATCTGGTTTATCAAAAATAACTAGAGTATGTAAATTCCCGTTTTGCAAATAACCTTCAAAGGCAACTTCCGCACCCTCTATGTACTCTTCTATAAGAACATGATTACGTTCAAAATCATCACCAGTATCAGATATGATTTTTTTAATGCGCTGACAGGCCGATATAAACTCATCTTTATTATTAACCCGTATCACTCCACGACTTGCGGATAAATTTAAGGGCTTTATAACACAGGGCCATGGTAATCCAGCGGTTTGACGATCCAGAGAATCCTCTAAACTAATCAGGCAATGTATCGGAACTGAACAGTTATCCAGCGAGAGATGAGCACGTGCCAGATCTTTTCTCATCGTTAGGCGTGCGGCCTCAGGAGGGTTATGCGGTAATTTTAAAACGTTGGCAACTTTAGCCGCCAGTTCAACTGTACTGTCATCAGAGCCCAGTATTCCGACGATATTTAGAGATTTCGATTTATCAATGATTGTTTTTAGCGCGTTATCATGCGAATCAAGGTCGATGTGTATTCCCTCATATACTTCAGATATAAGTGAATACTCACCCTTTGATGCAACAATCACATTTAAGCCAAGCCGCTTTGCTGCATTTATATAGGGCGCAATGCGATAACTATTCGGTTGTGAAATAAGTAGTAGAGAAGATTTAATAACAAGATTCTTTAGTAGATATCTTTCATGCAATAACAACTAGCACTAAACGTTATTAATGCATGAAAGAAGCTTACATTTGACAATTACAGGATTAAGCGCATCCGCCACCTGCTGGTGCAGCACCACCACAACCACCACAGGAACCCGAACCACCTGTCTGTGCAAATACATTTTTAAATACAAAGCTTTGATTCAAACCTTCCGTTTTGTAATCAATTTCAACACCGCTCAAATATCCAAGTGCAATACTATCTACGTATAAGTTAAGCTTTTCAGTTTTAAGAACGGCGTCAAATTCAGTTGCCTGCTCTACCAGTGTCATGCCATAAGCCATTCCGCTACAACCACCACCAGATACATAAATACGGATACCGGAGGCACCTGCTTCCTGATCTACGATTGCAGCAAGCTGATTCATTGCTTCAGGGGAAATTTTTACTTCATCAGTAAGCTGATTATTAAATTCAACTTCAGACATTATTGTCTCCAAATTTAAATGTTTCCTAATATTACCACGCATTTATCATTTGAAATTACATAAAACATTAATAACCAAATAATCTCATGTTTATTTGATCGAGTATTTTAGTGTTAGCTTATATGCAATCATACTGAAAACTCTAGATATAATAAAATACTTATGTAGGTGTGAAACCACATATGTCTATCGATATAAATTACTTTTAAAGCATTAAATTCTATAAATAATACTTATAAAACAATCAAATTAAATATTATTTTATTGATAATTATCAACAACTTTATGGAATAATTATGCCTATCAACTTAAGTTATACCCGAATAACAATAAAAAACTAAGCTTTTCTTGATTTTTATCATAGAGCTATTTATATTCATCATAATTATAAGAAAAATGAGTATAAGAAGTGTCAATTTAGCCATCTACTGGCATTTACTGGGTTCTACATTAAATAACAATAATACTCTGATATTTGAGATTTTATAGATTTACATATCAATTTATAAGTTATCGATGATTTTAAGCATGATGAGTCGGTGATTTTTAATATTTAAGTAAGATAAATATAAAAACCTTTACTCCAGGGGGTAAAAATGAGAGCAGTAACCCGGCCTTTGGGCCTAGCCTGTCTGTTGCTTGCAAGCAACCCGACTCTTGCTGATTATCAATTGAATCTAGCACCGGGTGTCACAAGTACCAGTCAGAACGCATACGATATTCATCAAATAGTAATGTGGATCTGCGTCGTAATCGGCATCGTTGTCTACGGTGTCATGACCTACTCCATCCTTACTCATACGAAAGCTAAAAATCATAAACCCGCAACATTCGACGACAACCTCACCATAGAAATTCTCTGGACGGTTATCCCCATATTAATTCTTATCGGCATGGCCGTTCCCGCTACCTCGGCTTTACTGGCTATGGAAGATACATCTAATTCGGATATGTCGATTAAAGTCACGGGTTACCAGTGGAAATGGCATTACGAGTATGTAGGTGAAGACGTGGGTTTCTTTAGTAACCTCAGCACACCAATGGATCAGATCAAAGATAAAGAAACCAAGGGCGAGAATTACCTGCTTGAAGTTGATAACAGAATCGTTATTCCAACAGGCAAGAAAGTACGCTTCCTGTTTACATCAAACGATGTAATCCACGCATGGTGGATTCCAGCCTTTGGTGTTAAGAAAGACGCAATTCCTGGTTACATCAACGAAAGCTGGACGCTTGTTGATGAGCCCGGTGTTTATCGCGGCCAATGCGCTGAGCTTTGCGGCGCTAACCATGGATTCATGCCTATCGTAGTTGAAGCTAAATCAGAAGAAGATTATCTGGCCTGGTTAAACGAGAAGAAAACGGCTCAGGCTGCAGCTAATGCAAGTGGCGACAAAACATGGACCATGGATGAGTTAATGGCCCACGGTGAAACTGCTTATAACACAAGTTGTGCAGCATGCCATCAAGTAGGTGGTGAAGGCTTACCCGGCGCGTTCCCTGGCCTTAAAGATAGCGCAATTGTAGTTGGTGACATAGCTAAACACATCGAAGTTGTTGTTAAAGGTGTAGCTGGTACAGGTATGCAGGCCTTTGGTCCGCAGTTAAATGATGCCGATCTGGCAGCGATTATTACTTATGAGCGAAATGCATGGGGTAATAACACTGGCGATATGGTTCAACCGTCTGACGTAAAAGCGGCCCGTTAAATTAGACTTAAAAAAGAGGCAAATATGAACGCTGTAGTAGAAGAACATCACGATCACGATCATAAGCCTACTGGCTTAGGTCGGTGGCTGTTTAGTACAAATCATAAAGACATTGGAACCATGTATCTGTGGTTTGCATTTACCATGTTTTTTATTGGCGGTGCGTTAGCACTGGTAATTCGTGCTGAATTATTTCAACCCGGTATGCAAATTGTAGAACCGGAATTCTTTAACCAGCTAACTACGCTGCACGGGTTAATCATGGTATTTGGTGTGATTATGCCCGCTTTCGTTGGTTTGGCTAACTGGCAGTTACCAATGATGATTGGTGCTCCCGATATGGCATTACCCCGCATGAACAACTGGAGTTTCTGGTTGCTACCGGGTGCATTTGGTCTGCTGATTGCCAGTCTGATCATGAGCATTTTGGGTATGGGTTCAGCGCCTAACTTTGGTTGGACATTTTATGCTCCGCTCTCCACTACTTATGGCCCGGATAGTACTGATTATTTTATATTCTCAGTTCACTTAATGGGTATCTCATCTGTAATGGGTGCAATTAATGTTATTGCAACAATTATGAATCTGCGTGCGCCTGGCATGACGTATATGAAGATGCCTATCTTCGTATGGACCTGGTTCATTACTGCGTATCTTCTAATTGCGGTTATGCCTGTACTGGCTGGCGTAGTAACGATGATGTTAACGGATAGACACTTTGGCACCAGCTTCTTTGATGCAGCGGGTGGTGGTGATCCGGTTATGTTCCAGCATATCTTCTGGTTCTTTGGTCATCCTGAAGTATATATTATGATTTTACCGGCTTTCGGTATTATCTCTTCAATCGTACCCACCTTCTCGCGCAAACCATTATTTGGTTATAGCTCAATGGTATATGCAACCGCATCTATCGCCTTCCTGTCATTCATCGTATGGGCTCACCATATGTTTACAACAGGTATGCCGGTTGCGGGTGAATTATTCTTTATGTACGCCACCATGCTTATTGCGATACCCACAGGTGTTAAGGTCTTTAACTGGATCTCAACCATGTGGCGCGGTGCGTTAACATTTGAAACGCCCATGTTATTTGCGATTGCATTTATCTTCTTGTTTACAATGGGTGGATTTACCGGCTTGATGCTTTGTATCGTTCCAGCTGACTTCCAGTACCACGATACTTACTTCGTAGTTGCCCACTTCCATTACGTTCTGGTTACCGGCGCAGCCTTCTCTATTATGGCAGCGGTTTATTTCTGGTTACCAAAATGGACAGGTAATATGTATGACGAGAAGCTGGGTAAACTGCATTTCTGGTTAACCACAATCTCAGCTAACGTATTATTCTTCCCTATGCATTTCGTTGGACTAGCGGGTATGCCACGTCGTATTCCTGATTATGCCTTGCAATTTGCAGAGTTTAATCAGATAGCTACGGTTGGTGCATTTGTGTTCGGTTTCTCACAGTTAATCTTCCTTTACGTAGTTATCAAATGCGTTAAAGGTGGTGAGAAAGCGACTGATAAAGTATGGGATGGCGCACATGGTCTGGAATTTGATCTTCCATCACCTGCTCCATTCCATAGCTATACAACACCACCTGAAGTTAAATAACGGACGGACTGGATAAATATAATGGCAGTGCAAAACTCAGATAAACAGACAGTTAGTAAACCCGGATCAGAAAATAACGGGATTATTGGCAGATTACTGCTTCTGGTAGTAGTTATGTTTGGTTTTGGTTTTGCGCTGGTTCCGTTGTATGACATTTTTTGTGATGTAACAGGTTTAAATGGTAAAACCGGAGATAAAGTTAGTTTTGTTACGGCTCCCATCGTAGATGAAAGTCGCTTAATCAGAATTACCTTTTTAGCCAGCTTAAATGAATCAATGCCCTGGGACTTCAAACCTCAGCAAAGCTTTATTGAAGTTCACCCCGGTCAGCCAACGACTATAAATTATGTTGCAAAAAACATATCCAGTAAGAGCATCGTAGGTAGCGCAGTTCCCAGTGTTGTTCCCGGGCTTGCTGCAGCCTACTTTCAAAAAACAGAATGCTTTTGCTTTACCCAGCAGGAGTTAAAAGCCGGTGAAGAAAAAATTATGCCTGTCACATTTATTGTCGATAGTGAATTATCAACAGATATAAATGAGATAGCATTATCCTATACTTTCTTTATCAGCAAACAAAATAATCAGGATTTAACTGAAGTTATAAAAGAAAAAAATACGAAGGCTAAATCCATAACACTTTCACTTAATCAGGAACACATATTATGAGTACTGCAAGTCACGGTGAATATTATATTCCGGAGCCCAGTAAATGGCCCGTAATTGGAACAGTTGCACTAACAACCTCAGTTATTGGTGCAGTAAACACAATCCATGCTGGCGAGATGAGTCTTCTCTTACCTGTTGGTTTATTAATGATTGCTTATTTATTCTTTGGCTGGTTTGGCGCTGTTATTGATGAGTCACTGGCTGGTAATTACAATACACAGGTAGATAAGTCATTCCGCCTGGGCATGATGTGGTTTATCTTCTCTGAGGTTATGTTTTTTGCTGCATTCTTTGGTGCACTGTTCTATGCAAGGGTATTAGCAGTTCCCTGGTTAGGCGGAGCAGGTAATAATGCATCAACCCATGAGTTTTTATGGCCTGCATTTGAAGCGGTTTGGCCATTACTGAGTAATCCTAGTTCAGATATTGTAGCACCAAGAGAAGCAATGGGCGCAATGGGCTTACCTGCTATTAATACGGCTATTCTATTAACTTCAAGTGTAACGGTAACCTGGGCACATCATGCATTACGCGCAGGCAATAGAAAACACCTGAATATTGGACTTGGTCTAACTGTTCTATTAGGCGTTTGCTTTCTAATATTGCAGGTCGAAGAATACATTCACGCATACAATGAATTGGGTCTTACAATGGACTCGGGTATTTATGGCAGTACATTCTTTCTGTTAACCGGCTTCCATGGTTTCCATGTAACAATGGGAACAACTATGTTATTTGTGATTTTAATTCGTTGTTTGAAGGGTCACTTTACAGCAGATAATCACTTTGGATTTGAAGCGGTAGCGTGGTACTGGCATTTCGTTGATGTTGTTTGGTTAGGCCTGTTCATATTTGTGTATTGGTTATAACTTTAAATAAGTCGTAAGTCAGAAGTCTTTTAATTTTAAACTTAAGACTTCTGACTTAAGACTATCTTTTATAATCCATGCGGTTGAATAAGACCTATAGCCTGTCCAATTAAAAGCAGTATAAAAATCCCAACTGAAAGACCTATTCTCCATGTTAAAGATTTAACAAGCTTATCTGAATCACCTTTATTGTTCACAAGATGGTATAGTGCTGAACCTAAGCTAACTACAACAGTTAACAATAAAACTACAATAAATATTTTGAATATCACTCTACTAACCTCATTTATAAACGCGTAATTTAAATTAATTCATCATGCCAGGTATACAAATAAAAAATTATAATTTTAAAGCTACGCTTATACCTAGCCTGGTTACCATTGCCCTGCTTTATATCATGGTATCACTCGGCTTCTGGCAACTTGACCGTGCTAATTATAAAGCTAATTTACAGTCATTAATAGAGAACAAACAAGACACTCAAGCCATACCTCTTAACTCAGTTGCTAAAGAAGAAAATGACTGGTTATACCAGCCCGTTTTTGCAACTGGTCAATATGATCAGGCTCATCAGATATATCTGGATAATCAGATTAATAACATGGTAGCTGGCTACAGTGTTTTTACACCGTTGATGATATCAGCTGATCAGGCAATTTTAGTAAACAGAGGCTGGCTTCCTGTTGGAGTTAGTCGATCAGAGCTCCCTGACATATCGGTTGATACTCAAACATTACGAATTGACGGAGTAACAGCACACCCGCCGTCCAAAGGTTTAGTTCTATCCAGCAATGCTAATATCTATAAAAAATGGCCCGTCGTTTTACAGTACGTTGACCTGGTTGAAATACAAAAAGAACTGAATTATAAATTGTTGCCAATGGTTATATTAATGAATCAGGCTAACCAAACATCATTAAAACCCCTACCCTTTAAAATTAATATGAGAAGTGAGAAACACACTGCATATGCATTTCAATGGTTCGGGCTTTCACTGGCATTATCTATCATTTACATTGTCGTTAACACAAGAAAAACACAAGAGAATTAAGGTTTATACATGACTAATGAAACAGCAGCTCAACCACAACGCAGCAATATGTCCCTATGGGTATTAACTGCATCATTTTTTATTCCAGCCATTCTTGCTTATGGTTATTTTTATCTAGGTGATAGACCTGCAGTTAAAAGCAATGGTAATTTAATTATTCCAATAGTCGATATACACACATTAGGTATGACTGGAAAGTCTGGTGCTGCATTATCAGAAGAGGAACTAACCCCTCACTGGCGCTTACTTTATTTTGTTGGATCTAAATGTGATTCACAATGCGAACAGACTCTTTATACAATGCGCCAAACTATTATAGGCATGGGTAAGTACCAGGATCGCGTTAATTACGGGATTGTTCTTACCGGTGATACAGACAAAACATTTACAGATTTAATTGAAAAAGAGCACCAGAATGCGGGGCTTCTGTATACAAGCGCTAAAGCCGTTTCGACGATTTCCGCACTTGAAAAAGACCCTGAAAATATGCAATCAATTTATCTGGTAGATCCTTTAGGAAATATTATGATGTATTTCCCTAAAGAACTTGATCCAAAATTAATGCGTAAAGACTTTAATAAGTTACTAAAAGTTTCTCGCTTACGTTAATAATAATTATCAATGGTATGCAGCCTCTTTATCAGAAATTAAAATATTTTTATAAAGAGGCTTATGAAATAACTCAATAATACTTTCTAGAACAATGAATCAAATATTTTATTTACGACCCTTCTCTGACCTTCTTCAATAATAACATCTCCAAAGTCTTTAGATTTAGCCGCTGCAGGTGTATTTCGCATCTGAATTTGCATCTGCTTGTACTGTGCACTTTGAGCCTGTTGCATTTTAGCTAATTTTTCATCCATTATTTTTTGCTGTTTAGCCATTTCAATACGTTGTTTATACAGACTATCTACACGTTTACCTTCATAGTATTTACATTCTTCTGGTTCGCCCTCATGAAAACAGATACCTAAACCATTAGGCTTGCCCTGTTTCATTTTTCCATCGTACATGGGCTGTCCGTTATACTTCACTTTGCCATTAACACGATGACCATTTTGAAACGCACCTGAATAACTTAGATTTTTATCGTTATTAATCGCACTACCACTACCATGCGCAAATCCTGCATTGCAGCTTGAACCTTTATATATCCATCCATCTTCTTTTATTTTACACTTCTGGCTAAGGTAGGCCAAAGCTGTATCAATCTCTGGTTTAGACTTATAACCCGGGTAAGTTTTTATAAAAGACAAACAGCTAGATTTTTTACCCGTTATTCCACAGGCAATTTCGAAACGCTTATCAATTCTTGGTGCATTATTTTGCATAACCGTAAATATTTTACGTTCATATTTTGGGTTAGAAGACGTTTCCTCTAATTGTTTACATTTAATATAGTTAAACTTTTTGCATGATTCATTAAAACGAATTCGTAATACCAGTTCTTCAGCATTAGCTGGTGCAAACACACCATGTATATCCTGTTTTAAAACAGGCAGACATTGTTTGGTGCTTTTTTCTGCGCTACATGCCTGAGTTATTTTTTTATCGAATGATGTGACATTCTTACAATATTTATTTAATTGACAGCTAAGATATTTGGCACTTGCAGACTTGCTTGAGATAACTAAATCAAGAGAATTTTTACCTGATTTATTAGTTGCATTTAAAAGCGTTTTGTTTCGAGATAGATATTTAACTATATTAAGCTGATTATATTGTGCGGCAATATGTAATGCAGTGTTACCAGATGAGTTGGTGGTTTTTAGCAGGCTTTTCTTCTTAGATAAAACTCGCAATTCTTTTAAATCACCATTTTTTGCCAACAACAATAACTCGGGGAGACTTTCATAAGCTTCGAGTATTTTAATTTTTTCCTCTACATTACTAATCATTACTTTAACGGCAGGATTGTCTTTTACATTCTGATCCATTTCACCGTATGCTTTGTGCACCTGCTTAGCAGCATCTGCTGGGCTTACTGCTATATTACCCTGATCGGTCGGATCCAGTCCTTTTTCAATTAATGCCCTAATAACGACAGGTTCTGTAATAAAATAAAACAATGACATTCCGCTATCATTTTTAATATATATATCTGCACCGTTTTTAATCAACAACTCAAGCATGATTATACTTTTCGCATAAAATACAGGTGTCACCCCTATCATACCTTTACTATTTGGACTTGCTCCACGCTTGATTAGTAACTCTGCCGATTTTGGCTTATCGAACATCACCGCTTTGTGTAACAAAGTAAAATTTCCGTCTGTTTTCTTATTTATATCCGGCATGGTATTTAGATAGTTACTCAGACCAGTAATATTTCCCTGCATAATCATTACATCAGGGTTATTAGATACGGATGCAGTTGATCGCTGAGAGTAACTTACCATTGCCGGGTTCGAGTTACAGGCTACTAGAAACATTACGATAGTCAGTACAGAAAAAAGTTTAAATATATTCACGATACAGCCTTATATATTTTAGTTAGATGCTTAAGGGGTGTTAAGCTTTGAGAGAAAAAATAAATACAGGTCATTCTATATTCATTTAAATTTTATGAATTCAGAATTAGACGATTATTGAAGAATAGCAGATATTTGCAGCGTTTCAGTCTATTCAAGTGATTAAAATGACATATTCAAGTTTAAGGTGTTGCAAATGTCATAACTAACTGAACAACACCGATCATTCCTAATATAAAAACAACGACAAATATTATACCTGCAAGAATAAAAGTTGATGGTTCACCATGCTCAAAATCACGCTCGCGATTCGCTTTTGTCTGTATCCCGCTAGCGGCAAACATGGTGCTTTTTAAGACATTTAATAAACCAGTGCCTTTGCGATTTTCTGAATCCTGATTATCCACAATAACCTCTTATTTTAACGATTAATTTATATAAAATACTTAATAGATAATACACTGCCAATCATAGAATTCTATAAATAATAGAGATATTTCAAAAAAATCACTATTACTAGCTTTATAAGGAATATATTGCTTCCCAAATGACCAGTTAGTGTGATATACAAAGATACATAACCCTAATTTAGTGCGGTTATAAATCTAAATTATGATGTATAAATAACAAAATAAAACCGATAATTACTAGAATAAGTTCTATACTTAATTTTAAGTAACTTATTGTTTAAATGAGTAAATTTATCTAATAAAAATGTGGAGTATTAACCAATGCTGTTCAAACACTTTTGCCATGTCTACAAACCTAAAGAATGCCTACGGGACGCTGATCGAGAACCTGCCCAAATAACCGATATATTGCTTCATGTAGCTGTATTATCATTAATACCGACAATTTGTGTGTATTTTGCCACTGTTCATATTGGTTGGGATCTTGGTGTAGATTCCCTCTTCACTATGACGCCAGAAAAAGCCATTATTGCTGCATTAGCAGGTTTTGCTTTTCTTAATATTGGTGTTTATGCTTTAGGCTACGCTATATGCTGGTTTGCCAAAACATTCGACTTAAACCCTAAACCCCTCCACTGCACAGAATTAGCTGTTTTTTCTTCACTTCCATTGTTTCTATTAGGTTTTGTGGCGTTATATCCAGTTTTATATATTAATGTCCTTGTCGGCCTGTTCGCTATGGCTGCAGCGGTTTATCTCTTATATACAGGTATCCCAATTTTTATGCATATACCTGAAGAAGAAGGTTTTGTATATTCAACCTGGGTTATCACTATCGGGCTTGTTATGCTTGTTGTATTTCTTGGTGCAGCAATCTTCTTTATATCAGCTACATCTGCTTAAACCTAAAACTTAAATACTATTAAAAAGCCCGCTTTAGCGGGCTTTTTTTTGTTTAATATACCGCTAGTCCAATATTTCTATATGCCTCTTACAGCATGACTATACTTGCGGATGAAGACTGTTTTTCTGGAGCGCCCCACTCATCTAATCAGGAGAACCCAAATGAGAAAACGACTCTATTTTTTACTTCCAAATCTGGAAGAAGCTAAAAAAACGGTTGATGAACTATTACTTGCCAGAATAGATGATCAACACATCCATGTTATGGCCAAAGACGGTATCGACCTGGGTGACTTACCAGAAGCAACCATATTTCAAACCAGCGATATAGTGCATGGCGTTGAAACTGGTATGGTTATAGGTGGTATCTCTGGTCTGGTTGGTAGCATTATAGCAATAACCGCACTTCAGGTTGGCTCAGTAATGGGCTTAGTTGTACTAGGTTGCACTATTTTCGGTGCAGGTTTTGGTATCTGGACATCAGGCATGATTGGTTCAAGCGCCAAAAATTCAAGATTGAAAGAATTTGAACAATCCATGAACGAAGGAAAAATACTATTGATGACTGATGTGCCAATGGAAAAGGTTGAAGTTATTACCCAGAAAATGGAAGCTCACAAACATACTGTGCTAGGTGGCTCTGATCCTAGTATCCCAGCATTCCCATAAAGTTAAGCTTATTACCAGATGAGCACTCACTATGTTGCTCACTGGTAATAAAATTCTATTTACATAAATGCTCTGAAAATTATTCTTGCGTAATGATCTAGTAATAAAAATCCGAATAAAGCACTCAAATAAAATATCGAGTAACCAAATGTTTTCATTGCATGCTCGTCACTATCACCCGTGTTATATAATTTAAATGCGTGATAAAGAAAACCTAAACCTAAAGCAAGAGCACCCGCAAAGTATATTAAGCCCGTCATATGAATAACAAATGGCATCATAGTGACAGATAACAACATTGCAGTGTAAAGAACGATATGTAATTTAGTGAATACCACACCGTGAGTTACGGGTAACATTGGTAACCCTGCACGCGCGTATTCTTCTTTTCTTTTTATAGCTAATGCCCAGAAATGAGGTGGTGTCCATACAAAAATAATCAGGAATAATAATAACGCTTCACCATTAACTTCACCCGTCATTGCTGCCCAGCCTAATAAAGGTGGTGCAGCACCGGCAGCGCCGCCTAATACAATATTTTGAGGGGTAGAACGCTTGAGAAACATAGTATAGATAACCGCATAACCCACTAATGAAGTTAACGTCAATAATGTGGTTAATACATTTGTCCATATTAATAGTATTACCATTGCAATAACAGCAAGTGACAACGCAAAAGTTAATGCCTGTCTGGAAGATAACTCTCCCTGTGGCAATGGTCTATTACTGGTTCTTTCCATAACCACATCGATACGTTGATCTACCCAGTGATTTAAAGCTGCTCCTGAAGCAGATGCGAGACCTATACCTAAACAGGCAGCAATAAATGTATCCAGTGGCAAAGCACCTGGCGATGAAAGTAACATGCCTACAATAGCGGTAAATACAATTAAATAAACAACTTTAGGTTTACATAAATTGTAATAATTTCGCCAGTTAAAACTGGATGAATTTAAAGTAACTTCAGTCATGATAGTGCCTTGTTTGAATCATTTGAGGGGGTGATTTTTTGTGAGCCCAGGTTAAGGCTATAATTTAATAGCAGCAATGTTAATAACAGTACTGCAGCAATTGCATTATGTGAAACAGCTATTGGTATTGGTAACACCAGTACCACATTCGCTATACCCAGTGATACCTGAACGGTTAAAAATACAAGTAGAGTTATTGCCAGTTTTCGTAAAATAATATTATCTGTTTTAAATAAAATTAATAAAGCCAAAACACTTAACGTAATCGTAGTAATAATTGCACCAATTCGGTGTAAAAGATGCACAGTGACACCCGCTTCTAAAGAGAGTGAGCCACCTTCATAATTAACAGTTGGATCTTTAAAAAATACAAAGGCCTCTGAGAAATTAGTTTCAGGCAACCACTCTCCCTGACAGGTTGGGAAATCAGGGCAATAAAGTGCTACGTAATTTGTACTGGTCCAACCACCTAAAAATATTTGTAACGCCAGTATGAGTACAGCGAATTTCGCGAGAGGTTTAATTTTTTCCCTTGAATTAATACTTCTGATTTTATTAATCCATGGCTGACTATGCTTGAGGAATACCCAGAATAATAAACTTAATGTTAATAAACCAGTTAAAAGATGTAAGGTTACAATTGTCGGTCGCACAAGCTGGGTTACCGTCCACATACCCAGTAATCCCTGAAAGATGACCAAAGCCACAAGCAATAAAGGAAGCCTGAACTGCTGGTTTTCATTGTGACGGTGTTTCCAGGCAAGAAAAGCCATAATAAGAATGAGAAGACCCAGGCCACTGGCGAAATAACGGTGTATCATTTCTTTCCAGGCTTTACCTGAATGCACTTCTATATTTGGATACAGGTTTACAGCCTGTTTAATTTCATGGGCCTCATCTGGTGCACCTATCTGACCAAAACAACCTGGCCAGTCAGGACACCCCAGCCCAGCATCAGACAGCCTCACATATGCGCCCAGAACGATAACAAAGAACGCAAGTAGACAAGCTGTAAGGCTAATACGTAAAAACCACTTATTATTCAAAAAACACCCAGAAATTCATTTAATTTTTGACTCAATCGATGCTATATGAACAATCGAATTGATGCAATTCAATATTTCTTTGGAACGATAAGTATATGTTTTTTATATTATAAGCATATTCTGCTTTAGTTATATTATAGAAATATCAATTTAAAGCATATTTTTACCTTTTTAAAAGGTTAGCTGAATAACTTAGAAAAAATCAGGCTTAGAAACAACCCCTGTTATGTTGACAAGAATCAATGCCAGATAGTTTTCTTTCAAACTACAATCATTCGGGTTTTCCACAACTCACTGTTCTAATTATTAAAAATGCAGCTTTCTGATTATGTAAATACATTCGGGCAAAATTTATTGCAGAAATACGGAGAAAGAGTTCACAAAATTTCTTTAAATGCTAATTTAACCTGCCCTAATAGAGACGGAACAAAAGGCATTGGTGGATGTACCTTTTGTAATAATGTTTCTTTTAATCCGAACGCACGAGATCCTGACTCAATTACCAGTCAGATTGCTTCAGGCCGTAAAGTAATCAGAAAAAGAACTGGAGCAAAAAAATATCTGGCATATTTTCAGGCATACACAAATACCTATGGCGACATTAATCAATTAAAACAACTCTATGATCTGGCGCTATCAGAGGATGATGTTATTGGGTTATCTATTGGAACGCGGCCAGATTGCGTGCCAGATGAGGTGCTTGATTTATTGGCCGAATATCAGAACAGAGGTTATGAGATCTGGCTCGAGTTAGGTTTACAGTCTTCATTTGATGAAACACTTAAAAAAGTAAATCGTGGACATGGTTTTTATGAATACTATCAGGCAATACATTCTGCTCATAAACGCGGAATAAAAGTTTGTACTCATTTGATACTTGGTTTACCTGGTGAAAATTATCAACACTTTGAAAAATCTTTGTCTCGAGTTATTGACGAAGGTGTAGCGGGATTAAAGCTTCATCCATTACATGTAGTAAAGGGTACGCAATTAGCAAGAGAGTGGTTGAGAAAAGAATACATACCTCTATCACAAGACGATTATGTTATGGCTGCAGCTAAATTAATTGAAATGACACCCAGAGAAATAATTTATCACCGGGTTACAGGCACCGCATCTAACAATATTTTACTTGCACCAGAGTGGTGCTCTAAAAAGTGGAATGTAATAAACAGCATTACACAGCAATTACATAATCTTAAAGTTAATAAAACAACATTAACTAACAATAAACAAACTATTCAATATGCATAATATAAATACCATACAGAATGAAAAAATGGAACTGGTCTGCCCTGCAGGAAACCTGCCCGCTTTAAAAATCGCTGTTGATAATGGTGCAGATGCTGTCTATATCGGTTTTAAGGATGATACAAACGCTCGTCATTTTGCAGGACTTAATTTCAATGAAAAACGTACTATTCAAGGTATTGAATATGCTCATAACAAAGGATGCAAAGTTTTTCTCGCAATCAATACTTATCCGCAGGCTAATGGGTGGGAGCGCTGGAAAGATGCAATTGATCTAGCATCAAAATTACATTTTGATGCGCTTATTGCTGCTGATATTGGCGTTTTAGATTATGCCTCAACTAAATACCCTGATTTACGTTTACACCTGTCAGTTCAGGGTTCTGCAACTAATACTGAGTCTATACAGTTTTACTACGAAAACTTTGGAATACAAAGAGTCGTTCTACCTCGTGTCTTATCTCTTAAACAGGTAGAACAGGTTGCGAAAACCAGCCCAGTTCCTCTTGAAGTATTTGGATTCGGAAGCTTATGTGTAATGGTAGAGGGTCGTTGCCTGTTATCTTCATACGCAACAGGACAATCACCCAATACATTCGGTGCATGTTCACCTGCAAGCGCAGTTGAATGGCAGGAAACATCGAGCGGATTACAAACACGGTTAAATAATATTTTAATTGATCAGTATAAAAAAGATGAACCTGCTGCCTACCCTACACTTTGTAAAGGCCGTTTTGAAGTTTCAAATAATACTTATTATGCGATAGAAGAACCTACCAGTTTAAATACAATTGAATTATTACCCGAACTACAAAAAATAGGTATAGCAGCAATCAAAATTGAAGGCAGACAGCGCAGCCCTGCATATGTAAAACAGGTATCTGAAGTCTGGCGTGACGCACTTGATAGCTGCCACAAAAATATAGAAGAATACACAGTTAAACAACAGTGGCTGAAAACCCTTCATTCCGTGTCAGAAGGTCGTTCTACCACTTTAGGCGCTTACCATAGGCCATGGCAATAATATGAATGCTTCTTCAGTAAAGTTATCACTGGGTCCAATTCAGTACTTCTGGGATAGAGAAACTACAATTAATTTTTATAAACAAATTGCTAATACTAAAATTGATATAGTTTATTTAGGCGAAACCGTCTGTTCTAAACGAAAATTACTTAGACGTGATGACTGGCTTGAGATAGCAGCATTACTTAAATCTGCTGGTAAGGAAGTAATATTATCAAGCATGACATTAATTGAAGCTAATTCAGAACTCTCTGCAGTTAAAACATTATGCTCAAACACAGATTATACTATTGAAGCAAATGACATGTCTGCTGTGCAGTTATTAAAAGGTAAATCATTTGTTACCGGTCCTGCTGTTAATATCTATAACCCTCATAGCTTAAATATGCTTGCTAAATATGGTTTAAAACGATGGGTATTACCCGTTGAATTATCTAAAGACACACTTAAAGATATGCAATTACAAAGACCAGAAAAAATTGAAACAGAAGTTATTGTATATGGCCGTTTGCCTTTAGCATACTCAGCTAGATGTTTTACAGCCCGATCGCATAATCTGCCAAAAGATGACTGCCAACTTCGTTGCCTTGATGATCCTGACGGTTTGTTATTATCAACACAGGAAGATGAGAAGTTTCTCATAATAAATGGCATACAAACTCAGTCAGCTAAAACCAGCAATTTAATTTTAGATATAGATGACCTAATTAATCTAAATGTCGACATTCTTCGGATTAGTCCACCCTCAAGACATACAGAAAAAATTATAGATCTATTTTACAAAACTTTAAACGAATCCTATCCAGCTCAAAAAGCAAACATTGAACTACAGAAACTCATGCCTGCCGGTGGTTACTGCAATGGTTACTGGCATGGAACAAACGGTATGAACTGGCAGGAATCAACAGAGGAATTATCATGTCAGGTAACACAATGAAACTAATAAATAACACTTTTGACCTGGACAATCATCAGGCCTACGAAGACTGGCGTTATGAAAAACTCGATAATTACCCAACACAAGTTGAACAACTCATTGTAGAAGTTAATGATCCTTTAAATTTAACAACAACCGAACGCCAGGCTATTATTAATCTTTATAATAAAACTAACATGGTTGTTTATGTTAGCGATAGTGGAACTAACCCGGATAAACGACTCGCACTATCACTTGCTGATAAATTTGGCTTAAAGAATCTAGATAACAATATGGGTGCAGATGATGACGGTATAACATCTTTACAGGTATCAAATATTAAAGGTCGTGAAAGATATATTCCTTATTCTAATAAAGAAATTCACTGGCATACAGATGGTTACTACAACAAACTTGATAAGCAGATTTACGCTTTAAACCTCCATTGTGTCAGACCTGCAAAATCAGGAGGCGAAAACGCAATAATGGACCATGAGCTCGCATATATAAGATTGCGAGACCAAAATCCAGACTATATAAAAGCGCTAATGGCTTCTGATGTTATGACTATTCCTGCGAATATTAAAGACGGTAAAACAATACGGCCAGACAGAAAAGGTCCTGTTTTTTCTATCTGGGGAGATGGAAACTTACACATGCGTTACACTGCCAGAGCCCATAATGTAATCTGGAAAGATGACTCGATTACGCAAGCGGCAGTACAGGCACTGGATAACTTATTAAAATCAGATGATCCTGCAATCTTTAGAGCGACATTACAACCAGGCTGGGGATTAATTAGTAATAATGTATTGCATGACCGAAGTGGATTTGAAGATGATAAAGAAGCACCTCGATTATTATACAGAT
This sequence comes from endosymbiont of Galathealinum brachiosum, assembly GCA_003349885.1. Taxonomy (NCBI): domain Bacteria; kingdom Pseudomonadati; phylum Pseudomonadota; class Gammaproteobacteria; species endosymbiont of Galathealinum brachiosum. Next base: position 144,951 of record QFXC01000008.1, read on the forward strand.
TAAGATATTTTGATGCTTTAAGTAAAGGCTAGTTAAATTAAAATACGGGATACTAACGATACTGTTAATTTGACGACTCTCCTGTGAAAGCAGGTATGTCGATGAATTGATTTAAACAGAAATATTATTTCTAACTGAATAATCGTTTATATACTGGCAAGCTTTTAATTAACAGCGATTCAATTTTAGCAAAACTACCCTTTGATTCCAAATCAAGACCATCGAGAAAATTTTTAAGTTCTAGCCCTAATTCAGTATCACCCTGCATTATTAACCTACGTTGAAATACTAACGTATCCGGATCTTGTTGACGTGCTGCAAGTTGTAAAAAGTCGTATATATTCGCCTGTATTTTAATATCATTCTCTTTAGCAGCAGTCATTGAAATTAAACGCGCGCTCTTCAGGCCTACATAATATTCGATATTTAGGTCACTAACAGTAACACAGAGTCTTTTATCTTCCAGAAAATCAAGTTCGCCTTCATTTATCTGGTCTTTTAATAATTTATTTAAAAAAGAGGCAAGAATACGAGAATGTATTGAGGAAGGTAACATCTTAAATGGTAAAGATAATACATTTGGTAAGTCAGGTGCTTTTTCAATATTTGTTGTTAAATTCATAATGGTATATTACTGAAACAATAATGTTTGAATTTTGATAAATATCAATAAATTGATGAAGCACTAAACAACTGATATAGTTGATTTAACGGGGCATTACTAAGAAAATAAGATGAAAAAACAACAAAGCATTATATTAGCTATATCTGCGTTAATTGCAGCAAGTGCCGGTATTTGGATGGGACAACAAAACCCTGACACGCAACTACCCAGAATTAAACCAGCTGCCATTCAGGGCGCTATTTATCCAGCAGCTAAAACAATAAATGACTTTTCACTTGTAAATCAACATTCTGAGAAAATAACAAAAGACAACTTTATTGACCACTGGAGTCTGATTTTTGTTGGTTATACCCATTGCCCTGATATATGCCCGACTACAATGACAGTCATGAATCAGGTAAGTGAATTTATGCAACAACAAAAAATCCAGCCACCTCGTATTGTCTTTTTATCTATAGATCCTCTTCGAGATACATCTGAATCACTGAAATCTTATGTGACTTATTTTAATAAAGACTTTATTGGGCTAACTGGATCAGTTGAAGAGGTTACTAAATTAAGCAAGCAACTTAATGCGGTTTTTAGAAAATCCCCGGGGGCAAGTGGTGAAATTTCGAATGATGACTATTTAATGGATCACAGTTCTGCTCTAATGCTCATTAATCCACAAGGTAATTTACAATCTATCCTCACTGCACCGCATACACCTGGAAATATAATTGAGAGCATTATTAAAAGTCAGGCTTATTATAAGGGAACACATTAAGTTAAATTTCTATTCTTATTTCTATTATGAACATTAGAATAGAAACTTAAGCTTTAGTTATCTTTTAAACTTAACAGCCTATAGCAATTAAAAGCGAACTATCCATGTACCTGTTATGCCATTCGTGCCATCAATTGAACTAGCAAAAGCACTGGCATCTTGTCTTGTTTTAAAACCGTTTACCCGTAACCGATACCAGTTATTACCATTTACAACGGCACTTTCAATGCTCGTTGCATAACCAGCAGCAGCTAAAGATGCCATAACCGGTCTTGCAGATGATTCACTTGCTACCGACATTAAATTAACAGCCCACTGCCCATCAATACTCAACACACCAGCACCAGACTTTAATTCAGTTTCATCTGCCCATTTGGCCAGTTTGGCCTGTGGAACAGGAGCTACAGGTAATGCTGGTGCATTTTTAGGAGCTATAAAAAAGGATAAAGGATCTTCCATCGCAAATTCGGGCTCACCCTGTTTTTTTGCTGTTATTTTACCTTCAATCAGGCATAAGATATCCTTTTCCAGATTAGAACTGCCCCAGATATCTGTACCTCTTATACCTGCGGTTATACTACCAATCCTTACATCCACTTTACGACTACGTTTTTGACCTAGTGCAGAAGTAGTAAATCTGAATGCACCTTTAATTACCTCTAATGCAGCTTCAAATATATCAGTATCTTGCTGAGCAGGAATGAGTGTATCTAAATTTAATTCTGCATTTTCACCTAGTTTTACAAAACTACCTTCATCCATTCTTAATAGCAGTCTGGCACTTGTTCCTGTAGTCAGCTTATCTCCACCTTCTAACTCCATTCCCGGTATAATTGCCAATAACTCTCCATTTCGCTCGAGCCAGGCAGGCATTTGTAATGCTTCTACTCTTCCACCTGCAGCATAAACTGAAGTTGAGAATAAAAAATTAGCGGCTATTAGTAAAACAGTAATAATAGAAAATGATTTGAAAAGTCTTGAGGGATTTAAGTGATAATACTTAATTGCGGATAATTGAGATTTAGAATGTGTGCCATGCTGATACTTCATTTTAGGTCCTTATAATATACTCTGTTCTATGTGAGTCTTATTTTTTTTATAAGTTTAGCCTAAATATCGTAAAAAGCCTGTTTATGTGAACTCTGTCATTATTTTAGTGTATATGAAAGAATTTCAACTACCTGTTCAGGTGATGAACATACAGCTACTGCAGAGGCATCAACCTCTTTTAAAGCATGAGTTAACTCTTCATCATGCAGGGTAATTATTGATTTACCCAGTGCAGCTGCGTAACCCGCATCGAAAGCAGCATTCCATTGTTTATATTGATTACCAAAACGCACAACGACAACATCAGCATCTTCTATATACTTTCTAATACGTATAGAGTTAATTTTTGCTGCTTTGTGATCTTTCCAGAATGCTTCAGTTTCAGAGCCAAGAATTTTTTCACCACAGTCGTCACTCGCTTCATGGTTGGTTACGGGTGATTTAATGTCAACATCAAGACCACAGTCTTTTACACCCTGAGTAATTTTTTCACGCCAGTCACTGTGAATTTCACCGGATAAATAAATTTTGAAACTCATATTTTTTCTCTGTAAGGGCTTAAGGTTTAAAAACTAACACGGTTTGAAATCAGGGCGACATAAAGGTCGCCCTGAACACTATGGCATTTCGTCTACTTCTTCTTCTGTTTCTTTTGCATGCTCAAGGAAATCGTGCTTTTCAACTTTCATCATAACAAGACTGTTACTTGCTACATAAATTGAAGAATATGTACCAACAAACACACCAATAATAAGAGCAAATGCAAAGCCATGAATGACTTCACCGCCCAGCATAAAGAGTGTAACCAGCACGATTAACGTGGTTAAAGACGTCATAACTGTACGTGATAAGGTAGCATTGATAGACATATTTAGTATTTCTATAGCAGTACCTTTTCTTTGTGTTCGAAAAGTTTCACGAATTCGATCGAGAACAACAACCGTATCATTTAATGAATAACCTATTACAGCAAGTATTGCGGCTAATACAGTTAAATCAAATTGCATTTGAACTACAGAGAAAACACCAATGGTTATTATTACGTCATGAATCAAAGCCAATATGGCTGCAAATGCCGATTTCATCTGAAAACGAATACCCACGTAAACCATAATACAGAACAGGGCAATCAGCATAGCAAGTCCACCCTGCTCCCTTAACTCATCACCAACCTGTGGTCCGACAAATTCTATACGACGCATATCAACCTGATCAGTTGATGTGTGTTTTAAAATGTCGAGCACCTCATCAGAGATACTCGCGCTGTTTACGCCATCTCTGGGAGCTATTCGCACCAGAACATCTTTTGATGTACCAAAATGCTGAATCAGAGCATCTGAATATTGACTACTAGCTAATGCATTACGCACTGGCTCGAGTTCAACGGATTGTGAATAACCAACTTCAATTAGATATCCACCCGTAAAATCTATCCCAAGATTAAGACCCCGTGTATATAAACTTGCGATAGATACAATTATTAAAACTAACGAAAACCCAAGTGCTATTGTACGTTTACCCAGGAAATCGATTTTGGTTTTGCCTGTTAAAAAATGCATTTTGATTTCCTATATTGAAATTGATTTCAGGTTGCGCCCACCATAAAACAAATTAACCAGTGCGCGTGTTCCCATAATAGCGGTAAACATTGAAGTTAAAATACCAATTGATAATGTAATAGCAAAACCTTTTACCGGCCCTGTTCCAAGACTAAATAAAACAATAGCGGCTATTAATGTTGTTACATTGGCATCCGCAATAGTACTAAAGGCTTTTTCATAACCTGCATGTATACTTGCCTGAGGCGAGTTACCGAGTCGTAACTCCTCACGGATACGTTCAAATATTAATACATTTGCATCAACGGCCATACCAACGGTCAAAACAATACCGGCTATACCTGGTAGTGTTAATGTCGCCTGCATTAATGACAGTACAGCGGTAATTAAAACTAGATTCGCTGTCAAAGCCACATTAGCAATCAATCCAAAAGAGCGATAATAAACAACCATAAAGACCAGTACCAGACAGAAACCAATCATCACCGAATTAAAGCCCTGTTCAATATTATCCTTACCCAGGCTAGGACCAACTGTTCTCTCTTCAACAATTTCAACGGGTGCTTTTAATGCACCAGCTCTTAATAACAACGCAAGGTCTCTTGCTTCAAAAGATTCAAGCCCTGTAATCTGGAACTGCTTACTGAACTGCCCCTGAATAGTAGCAATATTTATAACTTCTTCTTTATGCGTTCTAACTTTAACTTTTTTACCATCAACCATTTTAGTAACTATTTTATTTTCTATGAAAACAACAGCCATTGGTTTTTTAATATTTTCACGGGTTGTTTCACCCATTTTTTTGGCGCCCTTCCCATCAAGCCTTACACTTACTGCAGGCGAACCTGACTGAGTATCAATTGTTGATGAAGCGCTATTGATTTGATCACCGGTTACAATTACACGGCGCTTAAGTAATACCGGATCACCATTTCGTTCATGATAAAGTTTTGCATTAATGGGGATAGAACCACCATTTTCTGCATCCATCCATTCTAACCTTGTACCTTGAGTTAAACGAAATTCCAGTGTAGCGGTTGCACCTAATATATCTTTTGCTCGTGCAGTATCCTGAACACCCGGTAACTGAACAACAATTCGATTTTCACCCTGTTGCTGTATAACCGGTTCTGCAACACCTAACTCATTAACACGGTTACGTAAGGTTGTTACGTTTTGTTGAATTGCAGATTTACGTTCAGCTCTAAGGGTTTTCTCAGTAATTGTGGCAAAAACTTTTAAATCATCTTCTTTAGATGTGTATTCTAAATCACGAAACTGAGATTTTAGCTTTGATTCACCCTGCTCCATGCCTTCAACATCACGAAACTGTATTGTGATACTGCCATCCGATGCTTTAATGCCCCGATAACGAACTTTTTCTTCTCGTAAATAACTACGCATTTCAGAAGTAATATCAGATTCCATGTTTTTAACAACAGACTCCATATCAACTTCGAGAAGGAAATGAACACCACCGCGTAAATCGAGACCGAGATACATAGGTAGTGCACCTAATGACTGTAACCATTCAGGTGTTGCAGGTGCCAGATTAAGGGCAACTGTGTAATCACTATTTCGACTTATAAAATCGAAGGATTTTACTGTTGATGCGGCAATAAGCTGAGTTTCTACTGAATCGAAACGAATCAGAAGTTTGTTATTCTTTAACTCACTGGATTTTTTCTGAATCGAAGCCTGCGTTAGTAATTCATCCACTTTAAGTTGTGTAGCTTCATCAACTTGCTGATTACGTAGAGAGATTAGTACAGATGGATCTTCGCCATAGAGGTTTGGCATTGCATAAATGCCACCTGATATTAGTACTACTACAAGCAGCAGGTATTTCCAAAATGAATACTGGTTAATCATTCTTATTGCCCAATTTTTAAACTTAGTTATTAATATAGTTATTTTATTTGTGACGAAATATACCGGCTCTCAGGTTGAGACCGGTATATTTTGAGTTTTATTTCTGTTCTTTTATAGTGCCTTTAGGCATGAGTGTGCCGACAGCTGCTTTTTGAACTGTGATATTTACATTGTCACTTATCTCTAAAGTAATATAACCATCAGAAACTTTAGTGATTTTTCCAAGAATACCGCCCTGTGTTAACACTTCATCGCCTTTACTTAAAGCGGTAACCATCGCTTTCTGCTCTTTAGCCCGTTTACTTTGAGGACGAATTAAAAAGAAGTAAAACAGTACCAGTAAACCGATTGGAAAAAGTAAGGCAGTTATCGGGTCGCCCTGTTGTGCCGCAGCTGCGCCACCTTCAGCCAATGCATCTGATATAAAAAAACTCATAAAATTCTCCACCCTTTAAGGGTTATATAATGTGGTTTGTTAATTTTTGCGCGCTATTATGCCATTTTGAAGGCTTAACGTCAGTAGTGATTACACAAGTAACACTCTTTATCGCCTTTATTTGCAAATGCCCTTAGATACAAACAAAACAGGCGCTTACACCTGGCACCTACAACTGCAACCAAATGAGCACTACTACGCAATTTCTCTGTTAATTTTATTCAGCACCATTTTTACGTGCTGCATAGAAGTCTTCTACATAGGTATCAAACCTGTCTTCTTCAATAGCTAATCTTATATCTTTCATTAATTGTTGATAATAATGCAGATTATGGATGGTATTTAACCTTGAGCTGAGGATTTCTTTGCATTTATCCAGATGACGTAAGTAAGCACGACTGTAATTACGGCAGGTATAACAGCTACATTTGTCATCAACAGGTCGAATATCGTCCTTATATTTGGCATTTCTGATTTTTACTATACCAGTTGAGGTATATAAGAATCCGGTTCGAGCGTTACGTGTCGGCATAACACAATCAAACATATCAACACCACGGCGAACCGATTCAATAATATCTTCTGGCGTACCAACCCCCATTAGATAACGCGGGTGATCCTGTGGCAATAAAGGTGTGGTAACTTCTAATACTTTATTTCGCTCATCTTTTGGTTCACCAACCGAGAGACCACCAATTGCATATCCATCAAAGCCGATATTTACTAGTGCATTAGCTGATTGTTCACGTAAATTTTCATGCATACCACCCTGTACTATCGCAAACAGCGCTGATTCATTACCCTCATGGGCTTTTTTACTTCTATCAGCCCATCGTAAAGACAGTTCCATAGAATCCTTAGCTTCCTTCTCTGTGGCAGGATACGGGGTACACTCATCAAAAATCATTACAATATCTGAACCAAGATCACGTTGAACATGCATCGAGCTTTCAGGAGTAAGCGTAACTTTCTTTCCATCAACAGGTGAATTAAACGTGACGCCTTCTTCGGTGATCTTGCGTAGTTTTGCCAGGCTAAAGACCTGAAAACCACCTGAATCAGTTAAAATAGGTTTATCCCAGTGCATAAAATCATGGAGATCACCGTGCTTTTTAATAATTTCTGTGCCAGGACGTAACATCAGGTGAAAGGTGTTGCCCAGTATGATCTCTGCACCGAGCTCTTTTAGCTCTTCAGGTGTCATGGCTTTCACCGTGCCATATGTTCCAACAGGCATAAAAGCCGGAGTTTCAATCGTACCCCGTGGAAATGAAATCTGGCCTCGCCTTGGACCACTTGAACCTTTGATTAATTTGAATTGCATCAATGACATAGATCAACTTCTTAATGTTGTTTAACCTGATAGTAAATAAATTTTTTATGGAGCCTTAAGTCAAAGCGGACACCCTGTGAGGTTTTTTACCTCGGACTTACGATTTATGACTTATGACTGCTTTTCCAGAAACATAGCATCACCATAACTGAAAAAACGATACTTCTGTTCTACAGCATGCTGGTATGCTTTCATCATAGTTTGGTGACCTGAAAATGCACTAACTAGCATCAATAGTGTGGACTGAGGTAAATGAAAGTTGGTAATCATTGCATCAACCACTTTGAATTCACATCCAGGATATATAAATATCTGGCTATCCCCATGGAATTCCTTTAATTCACCTTGCATAGCCGCTGATTCAAGACTTCTAACAGCCGTTGTACCAACAGCAATAACACGACCACCCTTAACTTTCGTCTCGTGTATTTGGTCAACTACTGTTTGTTCTACATCTATATACTCAGCATGCATATGATGATCTTTTATATTATCAACCCTCACAGGCTGAAAAGTGCCAGCACCAACATGCAAAGTAACAAAAGCAGAGTTAATACCTTTCTCTTTAATTTTTTCGAGCATTAACTGATCAAAATGCAAACCCGCTGTAGGTGCAGCAACCGCACCAGCATGTTTGGCATATACCGTCTGATATCGTTGCTGATCTGCTTGCTCGTCTTCTCGTTCAATATAAGGTGGTAAAGGCATGTGACCAAATTCATCAAGCAAATCTAACACACCTGTATCTTGCTCCCGAGCCGCATCTTTAAAACGTAGCTTAAACAGGTCGCCTACTCGTTCAAGCATCGTTGCCTCTATGCCCTGTTCCAGTATCAATCGAGCACCGGTTTTTGGGGATTTGCTTGCTTTAACATGTGCTAACAAATGATGCTCATCAAGAACACGCTCTACCAGAACCTCAACCTTGCCACCGGTTTCTTTCAAACCGTGTAAACGCGCAGGTATGACCTTTGTATTATTAAAAACAAGCAGATCATTCGGCGTTAATAAATCCAGTAAATCTGGGAAATGCAAATCAGCTATTTTATCATCACGAAGATGCAATAACCGACTAGCAGTTCTGTCTTGCAATGGGTATTGAGCTATTAGCTCTTGAGGTAAATGAAAATCAAAATCAGCAGTTCGCATGGCGCGGGAGTCTAACATAATCTTAAAGTGCTGGAAAACCAACAGAAACACACAAACCGCATTAGGAAGCCTAACAAAGTGTTTAAAAGAACAATTCAGGCTAAACATTAAATAAATCAGGACTTATACTGAAAAATCACGCAATTAATCGAAAATTTGCTTTTAAACAGAATATTTTCATATTTCAACTAGAATTACATAATACCACTGGAATTACTGGAATGAGATAAGCACTTATTCCAGTTACATTACAAGAATTATGAAAACTAACAAAATTAAACCTGTTCTATTCGTAGGCTTAATATCAATTTTAATATTAATGGCTGCTTCAATTAGAAGCAGTCTGGAACACATGTCTGATTATAATAAAAAGACCAGTTCCCTAATCACGCAGAACAATCTGAAAACTCAATATTATCTAGCTCTGCAAACTTCCATATACCATCGACATATAAGCATCAGAAACCTCTACCTACTCAAAGATGAGTTTGATCAGGATGATGAAATTATGCGTTTCAGGTCTTATGCTACAGACTTTATTAAAGCCAGAGATCAGCTCCTGTTATTAAATTTAAGCAAAGGAGAAATAAAAGGATTAGATAAACTTCTAGAATTAGTTAAAGCGATACAACCAGAACATGAAAAAATACTGGAATCAATAAAATCAGGTGAGCCAAAAACTAAAATACTGAGTATTCTTGAAAAAAGAATCCATCTACAGGATAAAATTGTTGAGAGTATAGAGCAAATTATTCACGCTCAGAAAATAGAAAGTCAAAATATTATTAACAACATAAAACATGAATACCGCAATACTAAAAACACAATTTATTTAATCTACCTCGCCAGTTTTTTATTGGTCGTGGTAATCTCTTATCTTGTATTAAGGAAAACTCAAAAATTAGAAGACCGGTTAATCAAGGCTAATAAAAATCTTGAACAACTGGCAACAAAAGATAGCCTGACTGGGCTATATAATCGACGACAGTTTAATCATGAGATTGAATCCGACTGGTTGCATTGCTCAAGGGGAAACACACCTCTTTCAGTTATTATGATCGACGTGGATAATTTCAAACAATACAACGATGCATTCGGACATGTTAGAGGCGATAACGTATTACGCAAAATTGGCATGAAATTAGGAAAAGTAGTTCAACGTGAAACAGATATTGTTGCACGATATGGAGGTGAAGAATTTGTCGCTGTCCTACCATCAACTTCACAGGAATACGCTGCAGAAATAGCATATAAAATACTACAAAGTGTACGTGATTTAAATATTAAACATGTATCTGAAAATGAGATAGTGACAGTAAGCATTGGATTAGCAACTAAAATACCCAATCATAATACTGAATACATGAGTATTGTTGAATCTGCTGATGAAGCACTTTATCAGGCGAAAGAAATGGGACGCAATCAGATTTATATTAAAAAAGATAACTAGATCTTTATACTTAGACTAATTTGTAGAGAACCTTCAGTTATGATGGTAGAAATTCAATTGGATAAGTAACAGTAACCTGCTCCACTTTCTTTGCACCAAATTTAAACAGTTTAATACGACTTAACAGGCGTTTTTCAAGTTTTGCATCTTTAAGCTCACTTGAAATGATTTTCACTTTAGTCACATTACCAGCTGGAGCGATAGTAATTGCGAGTACAATCTTACCTTTTAAACTCGGATTCTTACGTCTTGCACGGTTATAGATAGAATATAATTTGCTTTTATTCTGGTCAAATACAATCGTAATCTCTTCTTCAGCTCTAACACCACCCGTTCTGGATTTTCGCTTACGACTGGCATTTTTAGATTTATCCAGTGAACCCGAAGATAGCAAAGATTGCTTAACCTGCGTGATTTCCTGACTTGACAGCTTAGTACTGCCAATACGTGTTGCATATTTACTGGACTTAACACCACCACTTCCTTTACTGGTATCAGCCGTTAAAAGAGCTTTATTAACTGCAGTTGCTTTAGTAGCAGAGGAAGAGCTTGATTTAACCTTGCCACCTACCATTGCACTTACATCAGAAGTATCCATCAGATCTGCTAGCTCATTACCCAATGCTAATAAACCAGAATCAGCTGCTTTATCACGTGCTTTCTTTTGTATTTTTGTTAACGGCTTTTTATCTACCTTTTTTTTAGGTAGTTTTTTTACTTTAGGCTTAACTATTGGCTTCGGCTTGGGTTTTGGCTTTGGCTTTACTACTTTAGGCTTAGGTTTTTCTTTTTTCTCAAGAATAAAATTTGCAATACGTTCTGGTACAACTGCTTTTGCTTCACGATCGGGTTCGGGAACATCAATTATTGACATCGTTACTGCGAATAGCAGTGAAATCACTATTGTGACAACTACAATTAGCTTAAAACGAGAATCACTTCTACTTTCTGGATGCCAGCTTAATGCTAGTTGATCGTAGTAAATAGCAGTCACTAGCTATTTTCTCCAGAAGCAGGTTTTTGCATAGCTGCAAACGCAATTTTTGTGTAATTTGCTTCACGACAGGTTGCCAGAATTTTTCTTAATAACTCATACGGAATATTTTCATCTCCCATAATAGTTACCGCTTTACCTTGAATCTTGCCATCTGGAGTTTTTACAACCCTGGATTTTGAAGCCTGGAATTCAAGTTCTTTTTCAAGACCCTTTATTAACGGAGATGCATCTCTCATTACATTATTTAGTATTGCAACTTCTCTACCCTGAACAAGAATACTTCTTTGAGTTACTGATATGATAAGCGTTTCTTTTGGTGCTTTAGTAGCCGTAGAAGTAGGTAAATTTATATCTTTTTTCTTTGGAAGCTGATGCACATTGGAAGAACTAACCAGAAGAAAAAATACAAGGATAGTAAATATATCCATTAATGAAACAAGATTTAAAACCGGCGTTTTACGACGAGCATGATGACGCTCCATTCTTTTTGCACGTTTCGACTTATCCATCATTTTGTTGGCACTCCATTCACTGGAGAATTTTCAACGGGAGCACTAACCAACAGTTCAGGTGCATCACCTATTGAAACATTAGGGAATAATTCGACAGTAACAACTTCAACTATCTGTACCACGTCTGCATAACGAACACGATCCATCACTTTAATTAATGTTTTATAATTAATTTTAGGTTCCAATAATAACGTAATACTCTGCTCTTCAGGAAACCGCGCTTTTATTTCTACCAGTATATCGGTAAACATTTTCCAGTTTGTTTTACCATCAGTTCGAGCCAGGTATTTAATACGACCAAGGTTAGCATCTCTAATTTCAAAACTGTCTTTACGAACAACAAGTTCAAGTTGCAGCTTAATCTTCTCTTCCTGTTTGGCTACAGAATTTTTAGAGGGCAAATTAAGTTCGAGCACAGTTACTCGCGAAAACACTGCTGTAATCAAAAGAAATGGAATCAGGATAACCATTAAATTTAAAAATGCAGTGATGTTTAATTCAACATCCTGATGTTTATGTTTACGCCTGACCAGCTTCATGTATAAGCGCTCTTAAATGTTTTTGAATACATTATGTTAAGGTATTAAAGACTAGTCTTTAGCAATCAGGTTCAAACACTTAACAGCGGCCATTTCAATATTATCCACCAGACGAGCAGTTTTGGTCACCAGATATGAATGTATTAATATGAGAGGTATTGCTGCAACCAGGCCGAATGCTGTGGTATTCATAGCGACAGAAATACTGGCCGATAATAGATCAGCTTTCTCAGCAGGATCAGCAGAAGCAACCGCTGTAAACGCATCAATAAGACCTATGATAGTGCCTAGAAGACCAAGTAGAGTCGCTATATTTGCATAGGTTGCAAGATAATGAGTTCTTTCCTCAAGTTCAGGCATAACCTCCATCATGCCTTCCTCCATCGCTGATTCAATACTCTGACGAGGTGAATTAGTATGTTTACGAGCAAAGCCATAATTTAACATAGTTGCCAATGGCGTTTTAACTGTTTCAGTTAATTTCATTGCACGGGCATAATCTTCAGCTTTGAGCATTGGAACTAACTGATCCCATACTTTTTTAGTCTTGCTCTGAGTTTTAACTATATAAAGAAATCGCTCAATAGCGATAGCAAGGCCGATAGCTAAAACAACCAAGATGATATACATAAATGCACCACCGTCTTGAAAAAAGCCTACAAATGCCATGAGAATCCCCTTTAAAATAAATTTTTAACAATTCTATAGCTTTTTATAGAATCGGCATACTAATAAATAAACATAACATTAAGTTTGTTATGTTTTTGAGTTGTACATTCAACTTTGCGTATCTAAATAGATATAAGTAGTTAATCTATTTTGTTTAAAGCTCAAGCATAAATAATAATCTGTAATTATTGAATACTTTTTACTCATCGATATCACTATTTTTGAAGAAAGCGATAGTCTTCATAAAAACAGACGATTCTTCTGAAGTATCATCATGTGACTCAACATCTGAATCTAAACCAGATGATTCAGTTTTACGACCATTAAATTCTTCGTCTATTTTATCAATTATAAGTTTACGTCTGGAACGATATTCATCCAGACGAATATGATTCTGATAATAATCTTTAGACAGGTCTCTTAGTTTTGTAGAGTAGCTTATATCACTCATAACCATTACCTCAATTCCCTCAACACTCTAAACCCTGTTTGTACATCAGCCGAACCATTATGTGCATAAGTTGTTGTGATCTCACAATTTTCCATTGTCTGCTCAAATGACCCACCTACAGCAACCAGCTTACGACCTTTATCATAAACCCACTCCTGTACATTTCCTACATAATTGACCAGTCCCCAGCTATTTTGCTTACCGATATTAGTACGCACAAGCTTTCCGCCTTTGTTTATACCACGAGTACTTAATTTACAGTTTCTATTTGCATCAAGTTGTTTGCGCCTGGATTTTGCTGCATATACCCACTCATTTTTAGTCGGTAAACGATATTTTTGACCTGTTTGCTTACTTAACCACTTAAAATAAGACTTAACAATATTGAAAGTCTGGTTAGAAGCCGGCAATTTATCATCTGCCGATTTCAAGGTTTTACAGCTGGATGACCTGCTACAAAACTTATTAAGCTCCTTAATTGAAACTTCATATTTACCAATTGCGAAAGTTTTTAATTTACTGTTGCCGGGTATAACAACAAGCACTGGACCATTTCCCGCTTCTTTTGTTTTATCTTTGCAAATCGCTCGTTTACCACGAGCACCCAGTCCAGCAAGAGATTTATCACAGGGATCTCGAGACTGTATCTGTATCGCAGCTAATACTTTATTAGATTTAAATATACGTAAACTATGTTTTTTTGCTTCACGTGCACGTTCAGGAAATGCTTTTCCTGTTTGTTTAATGCAAGCAGCTAAAGAATTAACAAGATTATTTTTAAGCCCACTATAACGATTACTATCAAGATCCCTTAATTTATTAATTGCTGTTTCAAAATTACGCATATTTAAACGTCCCTGACATTTCAACTGCGTATTTACATTATTCAAAGCCACATCAAACAACTGTACATTTTTTTGTTTTGTCGTTAGTTTATTCTTAATTTTTTGTTGTTTTTTCTGGTTCGCAAGCATATTAGCCTGTTCTTTTTTAGCCTGTGCAGCCTGCCTGTTTTTATTTCGCTGTATAGCTGAGGCTATATCTTTTAATTTCAGATCAAGCGTATCATTATTATCTGTGTAACGTTTCGCATTCGTTATCAAATGTTTTGCCTTACTATACTTATATGCTTTGATTGCTGAATCAATTTCTTTCAAATACAAGTTATAAGCAAAAATCTGTTGATCATTAACCCACGGATCTTCTCCTTTTGTTAAAACCTGTAAATCCTTAATATCCTTCCAGGTCGAATCTTCCCATGGATCAGTAAAGGTAGGGTTTTCTAACAACTCCGCTAAATCTTCCTTATAAAAATCAATTTTGATTTTTAGCTCAAGCTCATTACGTATATCAAATTCCGAATACGGATCCACCGTTTTTTCCTGAACAAACAGAAAATAAGCGGTAATAACAACAGATAGCAAAAGCGCAAATACTGTCGCCATTTTATTAGTCGACTTAATTTTAGGTGAAATAGCCTCAAGAAATTTTTCAACTGAACCTATTCTGTCTTCACGCTTAAATGAAATTGCTTTTTCTATCGCATTCCATTGATACTTTTTTATATTGGTTATTCGTTTAGGTTTTAATTTCTGCCTGGCCGCTTCATCAGCAGGAACCTTATTGTATGGGTGCACTCCGGTAAATAATTCATATGCCACACAACCAAGTGCATATATATCATCACGGATATCAGGCTCTTCACCTTCCAGCATTTCAAGGCTTGCATACGCTGGTGTTAAAGCACCAAGATTACCCGCGTCAAATACGGTTTTATCTTCCGGATTATCATCAAGATGTTCTACTTTTGATACCGCGCGTGCTATACCAAAATCAAATACCTTAGCAATCCCTCTTTTTGTTACAAACACATTTCCGGGTTTAAAATCTGAATGGATAATTTTTTCAGCATGTGCATGCGATAAAGCTGAAGACATACCTTTAATTATTGTCCAGGCATCATCCGTTGGAAGACCCGTTGATTTATACTGTCTAATCAACTGATCAAGCGGTTGACCATCCATAAACTCCATCGTCATAAAAACCGTGTCACCATCACGGTCAAAATCGAAAACATTCACAATATTGGGGTGCGCTATACGTTGCGATTTTCTTGATTCACGCTGCAGGGAAATAAAAGCTTCAGGATGAGATTTAAACTCTTCACTCAATACTTTTATAGCAACATATGGGTCTCGATCCTGAGCTTCAACTTTTAACAGATCTTTTGCTTTATATACGATACCCATTCCGCCTGCACCTAAAACACTTTCAAGTACAAAACGTTCTTTTAATATACCGTGCTCACCTACTTCAACAGAAGACGCAAGAAATTGACCGGTTGATAACGCTGAATCAAAACCATTCGAGTTATCATCTGATGGGGGTGTAACTCTTGTTTTATCTTCAGGTATTGATACATGAGGATTAAACTGAGTAACATCAGATGTTACCGCCGGTTTTTTAGCTGATGCAACTCTAGTCTTATCATCTAAAACTTCAGAATTTACTTTTGGAGTAGCTATACGAGTTTTATCATCTGCATGCACATTTTGCTGAGGTTTTCTTGATGGTGCAATTCTTGTTTTATCAGCACCTGTATTTTCAGACATATTTTTCTTTGCAGCAGATGCAATACGTGTCTTATCATCAGATTGTGTATTATTTGATGCAGGTATTTTTATTTTTGTTTTATCTGAGTCTTTATCACTCATATTAATTCACACTATTCCTGCAGTATTACTTGAGTTGAGTATGCAGCATCCGGTTCACCCTTAACCAGTATCACAGACACATTATCATTGGCTCCATTATCAAGAGCCTGTTTAATTAAACTATCAACAGCATCCTGTAATGGTAATGTAGACAAAGTATTGCTTATATCATCTTTAGAAACCATATTGTAAAGCCCATCACTACACAGTAAAAATGTATCGCCCAACTGAACGCTAAAAACATTAATATCTATATATACTTCCGGGCTTGCACCAATGGCGCGTGTTATTACATTAGAATCAGGATGATATTCAGCTTCTTCTGGTGTAATAAAACCCTGCTGAACCAGTTCTTCAACCTGACTATGGTCACGTGATAACTGTATGAAGTTATTATTACGAAAACGATAGAGACGAGAGTCACCTGCCCATAAACAAATACCAACATGTCCCTTAATAGCAAGCGTAACAATAGTACTGCCTAATGTACGTCCATCAAGCATAATATCTGCATATTCAAGGATACGGTGATTAACATCGATTAAACTATCTTCGACACTATCTACGAACTCATTTAAAGATGACTTGTTTGTAATCTCTGTAAGAGATTTAACAATCATATTGCTGGCAACATTACCTGCCTCATATCCACCCATACCATCGGCAACTGCCCATAGCTGAATATCAGGCAACGATATAATCGAATCCTCATTAACTTCTCTGACCATGCCCACATTAGTGTCCTGCGCTGAATTCCAGCGAATGGGGCGTCTGATCGTTGTATCACTCATAAATCAGTTTCCAGATAAACCAGGAATCTCTACTTAGAGATTCCCCTGTTGAATATTATAGGGTATTTTCCAGTCACGTTGTTGCCATTGACCATCTAACATTGAGGCAATACCCGATATAGGCGGCAAACCCTGACAGGTAAATAACATCGGACTAATTAATTGAGAACCCGATGTTTGCCATAAGCTAAAACTTGACAAACTAGACGTTAAAGCTGCATTTAATATATAAGGCAATGCTACATTCATCTGATCTTCTGTAGAATTCAAACCAAATAACATCGGCCCCATTTCACCCAAATTAAATGTTGGCTGATAATTTTCAGAAACTGGTAGCTCAAGGTTATTTACTTCTGCGATTAAAATATCCGCATCTATACTTCCGTCTAAAGCCGATAAGCAATGAGTTTCAATGGCATCAAACCAGTGAGCATGATCGAGCATAAATTTAACAGGTGTAATACTCGAATTAACTGGCTTCACAATACTAATGGGAAAATAACGTCCTACCCTGTCTACACTAGGCATCATTAAACCTGCCCACATATTATTATCTATAACACCAGGTGATAATACAAAGCGCCAGATTGGACTGGTTAAGTAGATATCTAACCAGTCATCGCCCATTTGCTCCTGTGATCCAGATATAAAATGTTGCAACCATTCATCCCAGGGAGTAATAAATGATGTATTTAAATTACGAAAAATAAAATCACCATAAGCAGGCAACTTACCATATAGACCTGTTTGTAATTCAGCATTCATAACGAATAAATCTCTAAACCAGCAATTAAATAGATGATGGGCATCTAAATGAGCCCAACAGGTTCTGACTAAAAGGATTATTTACGCTTTTAGCTTTAATCAAATATTTAATATTATGTTTTATTTTAGTAATTTTATTTTTTCCTTTATTCTTATTATCAACCAGTTCTGTTACAGAATATGTCACAAGATACACATTAGATTTCTTTGTTTTCTTTAACTTAGATCTATCCTGCAACTTAAACCATGCCCACGGACCATCATATGCTCTCTCATGACGATCTTCATCCAGGTCTTCAAATACAATACGTACTCGTTTATTTTCATCTTCACCAGACCAGTGTAAATCTTTCCAGAATTTTGGACCATGATTATATGTAATACGCTGATCACCAACCTCTAACAGAAAACGGGCATCTATCTTATCCATTCGATATGGCTTTAACTGGAATGAGATACCCGGTATTTCCGGGTTTTTTCTAAAGAAAACATTTTTAATTGTCTGTGCACGTCGCACCTGTTTAAGCGTGGCAGCACTTAACCCGAGTGAGTGATTATCAACAACACGGTTACGCCAGCCTTTACGTGTATTAATAAAAGGTTTTATTAAATCGACATAAAATTTATCCATTGTTCCGCCAGGTTTAAAGAACTCACTAAAATCAAACAGGGCGAGCTCATCACTTGATGAACGCTTAAGCGGGTAACGGCCAACGAGCGCTTGTGAGTACTGACTGTACACCTGATTCTTCCATTCACTATTTACATATTGATGTGCTGAAGACAGTATAATCTTCCATGTTTCATCTGAAATGGATATCAACCAACGCTTAACCGGTTCTGGTGTTTTCTTGGAAAAGCTTCTCAAACTAGTAATAGCATTACCTGCACCACTTAAATAACGTGCTTTGGCAATTTGATAGGCCTTTTTATTCGGATCAGGTGACACGGAAATTTCACCGAGAAAATCCTGTAACTGTTGTACTTTTTGAACAATAGAAGAAATAGGTGCCGGTTTCTTACCACTTTCTCTTAACAGCACATTCATATCTCTAAATTGCTGATCAACCTTTGTACCTTTAAACTTATTTGCCATAAAACCAGTTACTGAACCAGCTTTGCCTTTTCCATGATCATCATTTAAATTCTGCATGAGCTGGCTGGATAACTGAGTATTGTTTCCACTAACCTGCAGTATTGAAAGCAATGGTGAATAAACTGGATCTGTAAAACTGGCAAGCACTTCCCCAGCCTGTTTTATACTTGTAAATTTAGCAATTTTCAGACTATCAAATACTTTTTTCCAGTGTGAAATATAATCAGCCATATACAGGCCTTTAACTCTTTCACTAATTTCATCAAGGTCATCTTTAACAAAATCAACACGTGCATTTTCATCATCTGATAATACCCATCGTTCATTTACAATATCAGCAATAACGGGTGAATCTGTCGACAGGTCAATATTTTCATAACCTTCTTTGGTAAACATGTAAGGAACTAACAACGTTCTCTCAACAGCTGGTGAAATTGTGTATGCATCACGCACAGCTTCACCAAACATATTCAATACATCAATTTTCTGATTAAACTCAGGCTTGGTTCTAATTCGACTATAAATTCGCTTATGCACAGGCACACGTAATAAAGTATTACGAGTTTGACTCACTACTCGAGCATTCAGTTGCGTTGGTTTTAATTCAAGATTTAATAGTGCTTTTAAGTGCAATTCCAGCTCTTTACGCTTAGATGCTTCACCCTGCATGTTTTGAGTCCAGTCTGTTACGAACCAGTCTGAAATCAACTGTTTGTCCATATACTGAATTTTATTGAACATTAAATATGTTCTAAAACTATTATATAAATCCCCACCCTGATGACCTTTTTGAATTTGCTTTTCAAGGTAGTTAATTATCCTTGGCAAAAAGAGTTCCCTTAACTGAGCCTCATATGCATTGTTTGCGGATGTATCCACATTACCATCATAAAGCCCCATACCAGATAACCAGGGGTGTTCATCCTGATCATAAACAATACTCGCTTTAGCCAGTGCGTTTAATGTAGGCAATACAACCCTTAAATCTTTATTCCATAAACTAAGACGTTTATTCTCAGCATTAAACTCGGCAATATACGATTCAACTTCAGACATAAACATATTATGTCGAGTTACACTTCCAGCCCATACGGTTAATAGACCGATAGTGACAACCGCTATGGATGCATAAGCTGTACGTTGCGCCCATTTTATTAATACTTCATATTTACGATTTGAACCTACGAGCTCAGATTCAGGAAAAATAACTTCACGAAACAAATTACCAAGGAAAAAACTTTTCCCCTGTGCCTGTTGTAACTGGACATTTTCACGACCAAATCCGAAGTTTGAAGAAACAGAAGACATCATTCGATCGATAGGTGTGCCGTCCTGTGTACCACTGGTAAAATAGATTCCTCGTAGATATGGCTGAAACTGAAATCTATTTTTAACAAAAGTCTGCTTAACAAAACTATCAATAACAGATTTAAGATTTTCCATTTGTTGTGGAAAACCCTGAATAGCTGCACGACGTTTAACATCACGCTCTGAGTGAATACGTGACAATTCTCGAGAGTATAATCTTTCAAGTAATTTATTATACTCTGCATCAAGATAGTCAAAATCAGGACTTTGAGATGGCTTTGGTGCATTGGGCAGTGAAACACCCCACACCTGCTCTCTTTCTTCTTTACCTAGATCTTCAAAATATTCAGTAAACCCGGATGCCAGATCAGCTTTGGTAAACATGAGATAAATTGGGAAACGTATCTCAAGCTTTTCCATTAACTCATCAATTCGAGTTCGAATCGTTTTAGCATGTTGAATACGCTCTTCTTCAGTTTGTAGAAGCAGATCATGAATACTAATTGCAATAATTGCACCGTTAATTGGACGTCTGCGTCTGTTCCTTTTAAGCAACTGTAAAAAACCTTCCCAGGCACTACTATCAACTACTTTATGACTATCCTGTGTTGTATAACGTCCTGCTGTATCAATAAGAACAGCTTCATTAGTAAACCACCAGTCACAATTACGCGTACCGCCTATTCCCTGAAGAGCGCCTTTACCAAACTGTTCTGCAAGTGGAAAATCAAGACTTGAATGAACAAGCGCGGTCGTTTTACCTGAACCAGGGGGGCCTATAATAATATACCAGGGTAGTTCATAGAGCGCTTTTTTACTTCCCTTACCACTGAATTTTAATTTCTTTAGTGTCGACAACGCATCTGAAAAACGTTGATTCATCTGTTGCATTTCTTCAGATGTCTGATCAGATGAGCCATCAAGTACCAACGACTCCTGATTGCTTTCTAAATCACCTACAAGCTCTTCATTCTGTTTTTTATTCATCATCTGAATACGTAAATTATTCAGACCCCAGATAACTACCAGAACAATAATAGCGACTAAACGTGAAACCGTGCTACCTAATGGGGCAGAGTTATCATCACCAAACTTTATCATCGGCCCGATAAACCAGACAATAATAGAAAGTGCAATTAACCCGATAAGAGAAATGACAATTTTATTTTTAAAAAACTCAGCAATTTTTTTCATAGATTATTTAACTGTTATTATTTTAATATAATTTATTAAAGTAAGTTTTATAACTAACTTACTTATCCTTTAAGTTTAAAGATTTTTATAGCTAGTTATTTTTGTCTGGTGTTTTACGTGCAACTGTTCTCATATCTGTAATTTCATCCAGTTGTTCAACTACAGGTGAAGACGAATCATAAAGCCATACCCTGAAACCGGAGTAACTTAAAAACAGAATAGCACCCACAATGCTACCAATTACCCACATTGGAATATAATCAGCCAGAGAGTTACGTGTCTTCCCAAGTCCTTGCCAACTTGGTGATAATGAACGCTCATACTCGCCTCTTTGTCGACGTATAATTGTAAATAACTCGTCTCTCATTTGTTCAATCATGTCACGACCACGATGTATAACCCGATACTTACCTTCAAAACCAAGACTTAAAAATATATACATTAATTCCAGAATAAATAAATTTTCACCCGGTTGCTCTTTCATTCGGTCAAGGATTAGGAAAAACTTTTCACCACCGGATGTTTCATTATGGAAAACACTTAACAGGGTTCTTTGAGGCCATGCACTTTCACTACCCCAGGGGGTATTTAAAACGGCCTCATCCAATGCAACGCACACCGCATATCGTGCAGATAAAACCACTTCTGGTTTAATTCCAGTTTGTTTAGCCGTAGTTTCAAAGTTTTTTATTTCATTAACCATACGTTGATGTAATCCACCAACATCCGGATGTGAAACTGAAGAACGTGTTTTTTCGAAAACCGCAATTAATACAGAAGCGGCATTCACTAACGGGTTTAATCCACTCGTAGTATTAAAGTATGCTGTGGCACCTGCCGCAGTTTGTGGCTGATAAGATTGTGCAGACTGTTGCTGCACTGGGGCCTGTTGGACTGGTTGCTGAGGCTGCACAGGTGGTGGTACGGGTGGCTGTTGCGCAGCACCTCGCCCACCTCCAGGCATAGGCCTGATAATTGTACGATCTCCATCTACTGATGGTTGTCTAAATACTGTCTTGTCAGAATCATCTGATGACATATTAAGCTCCATTTAAAACAGTTTCAAAACTGCTAATAAAATAATAACTACTGACGAACTGCCCAGAACTCTAATTCTAGCCCGGGGAAATCTCCACCGATGTGTAATGCGAATCCACCAGAGTGTTTCAATTCATTCCAGAAGTCACTTTGTTGATCAAGTTGAAAATAGGTAAAACCTGAGTGAAATGGAATTTGTCGCGGCGCTACAGGAAGTGCTTTTATAGCAATACCTGGCATCGCTGCATTGACTAACTGTCTTATCCGTTCAACTGGTCCAATTTTAATTTGTGCAGGTAAGTGAGTACGTAATGCCTCTTCTGGCACATCGGCTCTAACCGATAAAATAAACATGGCAGAACCAATAAGTGATCGATCAGCAATTTCTGCAACTCGAATACCGTATTTCTTTTCTACCAGATTAAGTGAAATTGCAGTTTGTTCATAAACCATACTTAAACAATTTCTTAATTCAGCTATTACAGGAGTGAATGTGGCCTGCAAATCGTCATGCAGGTACATTGGGAAAGTTGGTGTACGTTTCGACTTACTTACAAATGTTGAAAGCTCACCCACCATTTGTACAGATTCCGCAAAAAGGTCAACCGGATGTAAGCCGTTCATTTTAGAAAGGTGATTTGACATAGGCTCTAATCGATTAATTAATTGCAACATCATATAGTCTGCAATCTCAGCCGTGCCACCACGATTAGTATCTGCAAGACGTCCAGCAATTGCTTCACCTCTATGATGTAATAAACCAATTAGCTCAGTTAAAAATCCTGATAATTTTGGTGATTTCTTACAATCCAGACAAGTTGCTATGTAACTATCATCTAACAAAACATTTTTGTCTTCACGAGACTCGGCTATACGCACTAAACCTATACAGGCATAACCGCTTAAATCATCTGTTTCTAGCATTAGACGAAAACGTAGCTTTCCAACATGCATCGAAATATTATCGCCGGATTCATTAGAGACATCTCGAGTTTCCTGCTCGTAACTAAAATATCGTGCCAGACCCTGCGAGCTTTCTTCGGCAATTACATCAACTGCACCAGGACGTTTAACAGGCACGCAAACATAAAGAATTGAATTATGGATATTTTCAGGAACATCGAATACCGGTGGTGGTTCATCAACATCAGGAAAGCTAAACGGGGTTCCATCAGGAAAGACACCCTTGCCTTTTATTACTGATACTTTTCCCAAAGTAAGCAATTGCTGATCAATTTCAAACTCATGCATGCCCCAGCCATAAGCTCCATATGCTGAACATTTGCCCTGCAACAGGCGTTCAAAATAACGTTCCTGCTGCTGGAAATGCTGCGGATTTAAAAACATTCCTTCTGACCAGACAACTTTACTATCTAATGACATTTTTTATTCGCCAGTTTTTATTTATTTAAAGCCACATAATTTATTATGTGGCAACAATTCAGTGTTAATTAAAAAAGTTTCTTTAATTTATCAGCTGATTTTTTAGTTTTATCTGCTGTATCCTGTGCTTCGTCTGCACTTTCTTTTGTTTTATCTACTTTTTCTTTAAAATCACTGCCATCATCAATCTCTTCATCAATCTCTTCATTAAATATAAGCTCATTACCTGATACACGTATAGAAACAGAGTTTCTAAAAACATTATTTGCCACTACTGGAATAATTAACTTGTATTTTGAATGTTTATATTCAAGAAACTCAGCATATAAAGCTACATAATGCGTTTTTGGAGATAAAACAAAATGCTCAGAACGGTTATCACCAGGCTTAAAATGTTTTAGTTTATGAACGGCCAGCATATCAGCACCTAGCACTTCTTTATCACGCTCATATAATTCAATAAAATCTGATTTTTTCATCATTTTTTTAGATTTTAGTTCATACATACGAATAAAAACCGGTGACGGTTTACCAAGCTCATCCGGATTTGTATCAGCATCAACTTCAAAGGTAATTTCCAAATCAGTATCCAGACCGAAATAACCTCCAACTGCGCCGTTCATTGACTGGCACGCTGTTAAAACAGCAAAAAAAGATGTTATTAAAATAAGTTTTAAAAGACGAAAGTTTTTCATAAAAGCCCTATTATTATGTTTTATTTTTTTGTGACTTTCTCGCGATTGTCAATTTTTGTAGCTGCTCTTCATAAGCCTGCACAAATTCATCACCAAATAAATACTGAAAAGAACTATCAATATCACCCGCAAGCTCATTATAGTATTCAAGATAAGCATCCCAGTTTTTTGCTTTCTGACTGGCAGGCATAAGCCCTGATTTTTTCTGTTTTGCAAACCGCTGCTCTAGTAACACAGGATCAAAGCGCTCAATAACACCTTTAAAAGCTGCTCGAATACCAGCTAATATTGCTACCTGATGCTCCGCAATACTTTCAAAACTTTCCTGTACTGCTTCTACCGGTTTTTTATATGCATTACCCTGTTTAATAAACATATTTTCAAGGGCATCATCAATATTAGCTGAAAATTTAAGTGGATTATTTTCTACCGGTTGAATAGTCGTTACATTCATTCTAAATTCATTTTTTATGGAGCTACGTGATCCTAACACCTGCATCAGGCCACTAACCATTTCACGCACAACTTCACCAACAACCTGATTAACCCTGGTAATTTCTTCATCATTCATATTTAACTGATGTAAACCCATCGCATTAATTAAAGTAGTATCAACAGTAACGTTACTGGGAATGCCTTTTTGCTGGGAAATCATTTGCTGCTTGAGAACTTCGAGCTCGGATTGAAGTTTTGCCTGAGCTTGCTGTTGCGCCAATAGCACCTCGTTTGCTGGTGTATCAAATTTTCCTGTAAGGTGATGTTGAGCTACCGGCTCATCAGCAACTGTTACTGGTGCTACGGGTTTTGCAGGTGCCTGAGGTTGTGCTGGTTTAGGCACAACAGGTGGTTCAGTTAATGGCGTTGATGGTTTTATTTGTGGTGTAACATTCTGTGCTGCAGGAGCTGCAGGTTCTGATGACATAAAATCATCATCCCAGTCATCGGGTATACCACCACCAGTAGATGGAGCACCAGAAAGCTGGTTGTCTGGTGTTGCTTCAGGCCAGGAAACTTGCTGGTTTAAAAGGTCTGACTGATCTGAATGTGAAGGCCCGCCGAATGGATCACTCGCAGGTTGAGAAGCAAATGAATCTCCCCCGCCAAGGCCATCAAGACCGCCTTTAAAAGGGTCATTAGTGTCACCTGGAATGCTACTTCCAATGCTTCCACCTTGCGCTTTATCCAGAGCAGCAAGCGGGTCTGTTTCTTCGGGATTAGCAGTAAAGAGCGAGTCAGCACTGGAGACATGACCGCCACCAAACGGGTTAGCGTCATTTTGCCCAAAACTACTTTCCTGGGGTGCTGATGAAAAAATATCATCCATAGAATTACCAGAAGCAGAACTCGCGCTACTGGCAAACGGATCAGCTGATGCACCAAAATCCTGTTGCGCTGCACCGGCTACATTAGCAGAAAATGAATAATCCCCCAGCTCAAAACTATCACCATCGTTAATTGGTAACCGGGTACCTTTACCCATTGGATTTACAGCACCATTAAAGAATGTGCCATTCGTACTTAAATCTGTGAGGTAAAACTGACCATTTTCACAACTGAGCTGGCAATGGCATGAAGATAAAAATCGTTCCGGATCATCAAGCACCCAGTTATTATCTTTAGCACGCCCAAGTGAACCACCCGCTTCATCGAAGGTTTTAGTTGTCTCAGCGAGATTAACTGATTCCGGGGCTCTATTAATGGTTACTATTAATGGCATCTAATACATCATCCTGACAATTATCTTAATTACATTTTAATTATGGATCTGTTTGAACGGTTAACTTCGTTAAAATTTTAGTTAATTAGACTATTGTAGCCTTTCAAAAATCTAAAACCAGACCAAGCCGCAAATATTACCCATAGATTGTTGATGTTCCAAGTAATTGACGATAATTCTTAAGAAATATTTTAACTTAAGACCATAAATCACGCTGTTAGCTTTACATAAGCATTTCAATACCTTATAAGTATATAGATTAAAACGCCAGCGAAGGCGAAATATTAGTCTTTGCTAATAGAAATAAAAAAATAAAGCGTAAGGAATAAAAATAAATGGCGTCTGAAGAAATAATACAGCTGGACAGTCTTTTACAACCCATCTCGGAAGATAACCCAGTTGGTGATGATATACGCGAAGACTCCTCCCCTACATCCGCTTATTACTCAATCAAAGATGCGCGTAATGCTGCACGTGCAGCAGAACGCAACAACATGTTTGATGGTGATAGCAGTGAAGCTGATGATCAATGGCGAAAAATTCTTGAGCTAGCCCCTGATATTTTACAGAACAATGCAAAAGACCTCGAAGTAGCAAGCTGGTACACAGAAGCGTTAATACGACGTTATGGATTTCAGGGTTTAAGAGACGGCTTTAGATTAATACATGGTTTAATTGATCAGTACTGGGATAACCTTTACCCATTACCAGATGAAGACGGCGTTGAAACCAGAGTTGCATCTCTCACCGGTTTAAACGGAGAAGGCGCTGAAGGTGTAATTATTGCGCCAATTAGAAATGTACTAATCACACAGGGTAATGAGCCAGGACCTTTTAGTTTATGGAAATACCAGCAAGCGCTTGAAGTAGAAAAAATTATTGATGAAGAAGCTAAATCCGACAAGGCATCTAAATTAGGATTTAGTAATGAAGATGTTGAACGTTGCGTATCTGAGTCAAGTGAAGAATTCTTCGTAAATATATGCGATGACGTTAGTATTTCTATTGATACTTATAGAGAAATTGGCAGCATGCTTGATGAATACTGTGGCATAAACGATGCGCCGCCTATTAGTAACATCATCAACATACTGACAGAAAGTCAGGGCGCAATAAACCATATAGGCAAATATAAAATTCCAGCTGATGATGCAGGTGAAATGTCTTCGGATGAATCTGGCGATGCATCTGATCCATCGGGTGAATCTACAGGTCAGGTAGCGCAAGCCTCAGGCCCAATCAAAACCAGAGCGGATGCATTTAAAAAACTCATAGAAATTTCTGAGTTTTTTCGTAAAACAGAACCACATTCGCCAATTTCATATATAATTGAACGAGCGGTAAAATGGGGTGACATGCCTCTGGATGACCTTATGAAAGAACTGATACCCGACTCTTCTGCAAGAGACTTCTATGGTTCTTTAACTGGCGTTAAAACTGAAGACGAATATTAATTAAAAAAACAAGAGGAATAAAACATGTCTGAAAGCATTCACGACAAACTAAAACGAGTAAGGAAACCCCGTGTTCACATCACCTACGATGTAGAAACTAATGGTGCCGTACAGAATAAAGAAATCCCTTTTGTTATGGGTGTAATGGGTGATTACTCTGGTGACAACACAGAGAATAAAAAAGCCCTGAAAGACCGCAAATTTTCTCAGGTAGACCGTGACAACTTCAATGAAGTTATGAACAACATCTCACCTGAAGTAAACATGAAAGTCGAAAATACGCTTGAGGGTGATGGCAGCGAAATGTCTGTTGAACTCGGTTTTAAAAGCATGGAAGACTTCGAGCCACAAAATATTGTTGAAAAAGTCGATCCACTGAAAAAATTAATGGAAACACGAAACAAACTTCGTGACCTGTTAACAAAAGCGGATCGTTCAGAAGATCTTGAAAACTTATTAGAAGAAGTATTAAGCAACGCAGACTCACTCGCCTCTTTACAGGGCGAACTGGGCTCAGATGATGAAAAAAAAGGTGACGAATAATGAGCGATACAGAAAAAGAATCGCAAGCAGCAGAAGCGGAAGCTGAAGAACAGGTCAGTTTTCTTGAGCAGGCTATTTCTGCAACCAAACAAACTTCACGCGATGAAACAGAAGATCTTTTAAAAGCACTTACCAAAGAAGCAATGGATGGTACGATTAAGTGGGATAAAAATCTGTCTGTAACAATCAACAGTGCAATAGCTGCAATTGACAAAGTGATGTCCAGGCAGTTATCAGCAATCATGCAGAATGATAAATTCCAGAAACTGGAAGGCTCATGGCGTGGTTTAAATCACCTTGTTTCAAACTCTGAAACCAGTACTGATTTAAAAATTCGCGTTATGAATATAAACAAGAAAGAACTTACAAAAGATCTTGAAAAAGCGGTTGAATTTGACCAGAGCCAGATTTTTAAGAAAATTTACGAAAGTGAATTTGGTACAGCTGGTGGTGAACCTTATGCTGCACTCATTGGTGATTATGAGTTTTCTGCACACCCTGATGATTTAGATATGTTAACAAGCATGTCTAATGTTGCTGCCGCAGGTTTCTGCCCATTTGTTTCAGCTGCTGATCCAAAAATGTTTGGTTTCGATAGCTTCACTGAACTTTCTAAACCACGTGACCTGGAAAAGATATTCGATTCAGCAGAATATACTAAATGGCGTAGTTTCCGAGATAGTGAAGATGCACGTTTTGTAACGTTAACCATGCCTCGTACACTGGCTCGCTTACCTTATGGTGCAGCAACTAAACCAGTAGAAGCATTTAATTTTGAAGAAGCGAGTTTAGATTCTGATGGTCGTCAGTTAGAAAGTGAACATGATGAATATTGCTGGATGAATGCAGCATATTCGATGGGAACTACACTAACTCAGTCTTATGCAGAATATGGCTGGTGCACAAGTATTCGTGGTGCTGAAGGTGGCGGTAAAGTTGAAGGCCTACCTAGCCATACGTTTGTTAGTGATGATGGTGACGTTGATGCAAAATGCCCAACAGAAATTGGTATCACTGACCGACGCGAAGCTGAATTAAGCAAACTTGGCTTCCTGCCTCTTTGTCATTATAAAAATACAGATTACGCTGTATTCTTTGGTGCTCAAACGACTCAGAAACCTAAGAAGTTTGATGATCCGGCTGCAACTGCAAATGCAGAAATTTCTGCTCGTCTTCCATACATAATGGCAACTTCACGTATTGCTCACTTCCTGAAAGTAATGGCACGTGACAAGATTGGTTCATTTATGGAAGCCAGTGATGCTGAAGAATGGTTGAATCGCTGGATTGCAGGCTATGTTAACGCAAGTCCTGGTGCAAGCGCTGAAATGAAAGCTCGCTTCCCACTAGCTGAAGCAAACATAGAAGTTAAAGAAACACCTGGCCAACCAGGTGTATATAGTGCAGTAGCCTATATGCGCCCATGGTTACAGATGGAAGAACTTAGCGCTTCTATGCGTATGGTTGCGAGTATCCCTAAAGCGGGTTAATACTTAAAACGATGTGAATTCAGAAACCGTATCTTTTGATACGGTTTCTGTTTCTTAACGATAAAAAAATAAATTCAAATCGGTAAATGAATGTCCAGGGATAAGTCGACAGAACCCAGAATCAATCTAGACAGCCTCTTGTCAAAATCGGCTTATATTACCAGCGTTCAACAATTTTTAAATGAAACCGACTATCTAAAAGCACTTACCTACTGGTTATCAGAATTTACACCTGTAGAACAGCTTAAAGAACCTGAAGATATCATTGATGCAATACAACGATCAATTTCAGACATTGATCATATGATCAATGATCAGGTCAATGAAATTATTCACAATAAAAGTTTTCAAAAACTGGAATCTTCATGGCGCGGACTGTGGTATTTAGCAGTACAGGCCGACGGCACCAAAAATATAAAAATTAAACTATTTAATGCTACCTGGTCAGAGCTTTCTCGTGATGTTGCACGTGCTTTAGAATTTGATCAGAGCCAGCTATTTCAAAAAGTTTATAATGAAGAATATGGCTCACCAGGCGGTGAACCTTATGGTGTATTAATTGGTGATTATGAAATTAGCCATAAACCTTCCAGAGAACATAAACATGATGATCTGGCCACTTTAGAAGGTATTTCACAGGTTGCTGCTGCTTCATTTTCTCCATTTATAACCGGTGCATCACCTGAGTTATTTGGTTTAGATGACTTTTCAACGCTAGGCAACCCGTTAAATTTACACAGTATATTTGCACAGAAAGAATATATTAAATGGCGCGCATTTAGAGATAAAAAAGATTCTCAATTCGTTGGTTTAACCATGCCACGCATATTAATGCGATTACCCTATCGTAAAACACCCGGTAGTTATAAAGGCATGTTTTTTTACGAACAGGTTTCCAGTCATAATCGTGAGAATTACTGCTGGGGAAATGCGGCATACGGTTTCGCTGGCATTATGATTCGTGAGTTTGCAAATGTTGGCTGGTTTGGCCATATAAGAGGAGTTCCCAGAAATCAGATTGGTGGAGGTTTACTAACCAACCTGCCCTGTGATGTTTTTGAAACAGATGCAGAGGACATTGCAAACAAACCGGTTACTGATGTCATCATTACCGATATAAGAGAGCGTGAACTTAGCGACCTTGGTTTTGTTCCTTTATGCCAGTGTTACAACACACCCTTTGCTGCTTTTTATGGTAATCAGTCGACACACAAACCTAAACGGCAGTCGAGCCACGAAGGAGAAGTGAACGCACGTTTATCTGCTATGTTACAACATGTTCTGTGCGGTGCACGTGTTGCACATTATATTAAAGTAATGATTCGAGACAAAGTCGGCTCTTTTACAACGGCTGATGAATGTGAAGATTTTCTACGCAACTGGTTATTTAAATACACCACCGGGCGTGAAGATTTAGAATGGGAAGAACAGGCTCGTTATCCATTAAGAGAAGCTGCAGTAAGAGTAAAGGAACATCCTGTGAAACCTGGTGAGTTTGTATGTGTAATACATTTACGCCCTCATTATCAATTAGATAATATGGTTTCTGAACTGGAACTGGTTACCGAACTTGCTCAGTCAGCATAGATAAAAACTACTTGCACAATAAACAAATAATATAACAATTAATTATGGCAAGATTAGATAAAAAGAAAAAGCTGCGTCCATCCATATTAGATCGTTTAATTGATAACGATCCGGATAATAATGTGGAAGTTGACCCTGACCAGCACCAGAAATTAAAAGAACTTCGCAACAGCGTACGTCGTGATCTGGAAAATTTACTTAATACTCGTTTCAGAATGATCGAACCTGATAGTGAGTTGACTGAAATACAAAGCTCATTATTAAATTATGGTCTTCCTGATCTTGCAACGGTAAACATCGCCGATAGCGAAAAACGCGAAGAGTTTATACAACATCTGGAGACTATTCTCATAGAATATGAACCCAGATTTAAATCAGTTAAAGTAAGATATATGGATAATTCAGATTCACTGGACCGCACATTAAGATTTAGAATCGATGCAACGCTCTATGCAGACCCATCACCTGAAATGGTAGTATTTGATTCTATACTTGAACCTGTCACTCGAACTGTAAGTGTGGAGGAGACAAGTCATGGCTGATGAACTACTTCCCTATTATGAAAAGGAACTGGCTTTTATTCGTCAAATGGGTTCAGAGTTTGCAGGTGAGCACCCAAAGATAGCTGGGCGTCTGGGTATTAATGCTGAAACAATTGAAGACCCACATGTTTCTCGATTAATCGAAGGTTTTGCGTATTTAAATGCACGTATTCAACATAAACTCGATGATGATTTTCCTGAGTTAAGCGATGCACTTCTTGAAGTGTTATTTCCTCATTATCAACGACCTATTCCGTCTATGAGCATTGTTCAGTTTGTGCCAGATGAGGAAAAACTGGAAGCGACTTTCAAGTTACCTAAAAACACATTACTTGAAACAGAACAGTTTGGCGGCGAAACCTGCCGATTTTCTGCCATTTACGACACACAGCTGCACCCCTTTAAATTAACCGATGCCAGCTTAATTGGTCGTCCATTTACAACACCCGGCTCTGACAATTTAAAAGGTTCAGGCGGCGTATTAAAACTTTCATTAAAAACATTTAATGAAGAAATTACTTTTGCAGAAAACAAACCTGAAAGCATTCGTTTTTACTTAAAAGGGCAACCACAACATATAAACCCCTTATATGAATTACTTTTAAATAACTGCCAGGCCGTTGTCATGGCGAGCTCTGAATCTGACCCGAATCCAATACGCCTACCCGCTAACATTATTAAACCGGTTGGCTTTGACATTGAAGAAGGACTGTTACCCTACCCTGACACATCATTTATGGGGTATCGTTTATTAACTGAGTATTTTACATTTCCTGAAAAATTCATGTTTATTGAACTTGAAGGCTTTGCAAATAAAATACCCGAAAATGCATTAGATACTCTGGAATTTTATATTTACCTCGGAGAATCTGATGTAGAGCTGGAACATAATATTTCAACTGAAACATTTCAACTGGCATGCTCACCGGCTATTAATCTTTTTGAACATAGAGCTGATCCGATAAAACTTGATCACACAACAACGGAATATCAAATTATTCCTGATGCAAGAAGACCGGTTGGATATGAGCTTTACTCCGTTGATAAAGTAACCGCATCAACCTCAGCAGGTGACAAAGAAACCTATTTACCATTGTATGGAACCAATCATGAAAGTCATGATCTTGAAAATCATGCTTACTGGTTTGCTCAACGTCGTAATGCAAAAATGGGAACTCATTTAAGAGATGACGGTACTGATGTTTTTTTAAGTCTTGTAGATTTATACTTCAATCCGAATAATCCGGATGATCGAACATTAAGTTTACAAACCACATGCAGTAATCGCGATCAACCCGCTAAACTTCCTTTTTCTGCTGATCAACCCCGCTTACAATGTATCGACAGCGCACCTCCCTGCGAGATAATTCGTTGTGTAACACAACCTACAGCAACCGTGCGCCCATCAATGCGTAACAATGCACGCTGGCGTTTAATTTCACATTTAAGCCTTAATCATTTATCAATTACAGGCAGAGATGACGCGACCAACGCTTTAAAAGAAATTTTACGTTTATATGACTTTAAAGATTCATCTATTAATCGTGCTCAAATTGAATCTATAACCAGCGTAAACACTCGTGCAATTAGCGCACCACTAACTATAGATGGGCGCGCTACCTTATGCAGAGGGCTTGAAATAGAAATAGAACTTGATGACTCACAGCTTACTGGTAGTAGTAGTTTCTTATTCGCTACGGTGCTCGAGCATTTTTTCGCACTTTATTGTTCATTAAATTCTTTTACCCGCGTATTAGTTAAATTAAAAAGCAAAGAAGGTTACCTTAAAAAATGTCCACCAAGGGCTGGCGAAAAAATACTTCTATAACTCGTAAGGTTGCGGAAGCACCTTTTGATTTTCAGTTTCTACAGGCTGTACGCCTGTTGGAACGATCTGCTGTGTTTGAAAAAGAAAGTTCGCAATCAAATATATCAAGCAACCCTGTTGCCCGTTTTACTCCACCATCAAGTGAGTCATTAAGATTTAAAACCAACCAGTCACTCGCGTTTCCAGCATCTGAAATTGATGATGTACAACGAATTGATAAAATGTCCGGAACTGCTCAATGGGAAATGGTTGTAAATTTGATGGGTTTAACTGGCTCTATGGGTGTATTACCTTATCATTACACAGAGCTCATTTTAAAACGTCAGAAACAGAAAGATGAAACAATGGAGAAGTTCTTTGATTTGTTTAATCATCGAACATTGTCTCTGTTTTTTCAGGCATCAGTTAAATATAACTTACCGCTACATTACGAACGCAATCGGTTGCACTACGCATCTAAAAATCAGCACGAACCTCAAACAACCGCCTTATTATCGCTAATTGGCCTTGGCACATCCAGCTTAAACAACCGACTCTACACAAAAGATGAGTCACTTATATTTTATAGTGGTTTACTTAGCCAGAAAGTCAGAACAGCCAGTGGTTTGAAACAAATATTACGTTCTCACTTTAATATTCCGGTAGAAATCGATCAATTTGTCGGTCAATGGCAAGAATTAATAGATGATGTACGCACAAAACTACCCGACTTCAATAATCCTACCGGTAGAAATGTCTGTTTAGGCCGCTCAGCTATGCTCGGCAAAAAGGGCTGGTTTGCTCAAGGTAAAATACACATAATACTTGGGCCATTAAATAAGAAACAGCTAGCAACATTTGCCCCAGGCACTTCCGCTTTAAAAGCGCTTAATGAACTGGTGAGAATGTACGTAGGAATGGAAAATGATTATGAATTTATAATTCGAATTAAAAAAACGGATATACCGGATAAAATACAACTAGGTAAAAAAGAACCTGCCATTATTGGCTGGAATACCTGGTTATCAAATAAACCTGCTGATTTTGAAGATAGAAATAAAACACTGGATATCTCTGTTTCTGCAAGTAGGTTAGGTTAGTAAATAGCTTAAATATACAAAACTTATAAAAAATAGATAACAAAAAAAAGGATAAACCATGATCACTATCGACCTAAAATCATTAGTAGGAAAACTAAATGATTCTTGCCGTACCGCTTTAGAAGGTGCCGCTGGTATTTGTATGGCTAGAACCCATTACAATATTGAAATTGAACACTGGTTATTAAAATTACTGGAATTACCAGACAGCGATATAACCGCACTGTTAGAAAAGTTTGAAATTAATCCGGGCAAACTGGTTGAAGACATAAACAAAGAACTGGATAAAGTTAAGTCAGGCAATACACGTGCACCTGCACTGTCACCAACAGTCGTTGACCTGGCAAAAAATGCATGGATGTTAGCATCTGTTGAATACGCTCACCCACAGGCAACATCAGCTCATATACTTGCTGCATTAATGCTTGATGAAAATCTTCGACGTGCAACACCTATTACATCAGGTGAGTTGAAAAAAATTGCACCTGAATCATTACGCGCGGTATTACCGAGCATTGTAGGTAGCACATCCGAATCTGTATCTGCCGGTGTTGGAGATACCTCTTCTTCAGATGGCAACGCGCCAACTGGCCCAACCAGTACTCCCTCCCTGGACAAATTTACAATTAATCTTACAGACGATGCAAAGAATGGAAAAATTGATGCGGTCCTTGGGCGTGATGAAGAGGTTCGACAAATTATCGATATCCTGACACGTCGTCGTCAGAACAACCCCATTCTTACCGGTGAAGCCGGTGTCGGTAAAACGGCTGTAGTTGAAGGTTTTGCATTACGCATTGCTTCAGGTGATGTTCCTGATATTTTAAAAGGTGTATCAGTTCGTAGTCTGGATCTGGGGTTATTACAGGCAGGCGCTAGTGTTAAAGGTGAATTTGAAAATAGATTGAAATCAGTAATAGCAGAAGTAAAAGCTTCCCCTGAACCTATTATTATGTTTATCGATGAAGCTCATACATTAATAGGCGCTGGTGGTAAAGAAGGTCAGGGAGATGCAGCAAACTTATTAAAACCCGCTCTTGCACGTGGTGAGTTACGTACAATTGCAGCAACAACCTGGGCTGAATATAAAAAGTATTTTGAACGTGACCCTGCCCTTACCCGTCGTTTTCAGGTAGTAAAAGTTGAAGAGCCTGATGAAACAAAAGCGATTAATATGATGCGCTCAATTTCAGTAATGCTGGCAAACCATCACGGTGTTCGCATTATGGATGAAGCGATCATTGATTCTGTAAAACTTTCAAGTCGTTATATCACGGCGCGTCAGTTACCAGATAAATCTGTAAGCCTGTTAGATACTGCTTGCGCAAGAGTTTCATTAAGTCAGAGCACGACACCGGCAGCAATTGAAGATACACGTCGTCAGATTACTCAACATGAAACCAATATCACCTCTTTAGAGCGTGAAAATGCCACACTGGGAAACTGCGATGAACGCATTGCAGAAATTAGAGAAGAAAAAACACAACTGGAAAATGAATTAGAAATACAGACTGCTCAGTGGGAAAAAGAAGGAGCTATCGTAGATCAGATACATGAACTTCAGGGTAAAATTGAAGAAGACTTTCATGCGCAGAAATTATCTGAAGAAGATGCAAAAAAAGAAGATGCACCTCAAAAACTCGATGATGCAGAACGAGAAAGCATAAAAGAAGAATTACATAAGAAGATGGATGAATTAACAGAACTGCAGGGTGAAAACCCGTTAATTCAGGTTAATGTTGATAGTCAGGCAATTGCTGAAGTAGTTGCAAACTGGACGGGTATACCTGTCGGTAAAATGGTTTCAGACGAAATCACAAACATTCTCGATTTAAAAAACGTACTTGGAAAACGGGTTATTGGTCAAAAACATGGGCTAGATGCTATTGCACAAGCTATCCGTACATCACGTGCTGGTTTAACCGACCCACGTAAACCTATAGGTGTTTTCTTCCTTGTAGGTTCCAGTGGCGTAGGTAAAACTGAAACCGCTTTGGCTCTGGCCGATTTAATGTATGGTGGTGAACAGAATATAACCACCATCAATATGTCCGAGTTTAAAGAAGAGCATAAAGTTTCTATGCTGTTAGGTTCACCTCCAGGTTATGTTGGATTTGGTGAAGGCGGTGTTTTAACAGAAGCCGTAAGAAGAAAACCATACAGCGTTATTTTATTAGATGAAATGGAAAAAGCCCACCCGGGTGTTCAGGATATCTTCTATAACCTGCTAGATAAAGGCACAATAAAAGACGGTGAAGGCCGAGATATTGATTTCCGTAATACGTTAATCATTATGACCTCAAATGCGGGCGAAGAGCACATTAGAGCAATGTGTGCTGCGGGTGAAGAACTACCAGAACCAGAAGTATTGCTGGATAACTTCCGCCCTCAACTACTTCAATATTTTAAACCCGCATTCCTCGGCAGAACCACAGTCATTCCTTACTATCCGTTAAGTGATGAAGATTTGTTAAAAATATGTAAGATCAATATGGACAGAATCGAAAAACGCATTAAGAATCACTATGATGCCGAATTCACATACGATGAAGATCTAATGTTACATATCGTTGCCAGAAGTCAGGAAGTTGATACCGGTGCTAGAAACATTGAAAATATTCTTACCCGGACTATGCTGCCTGAAATGGCGTCTGAATGCCTGACAAAAATCGCCAACGCTGAAGAAATTAATAAAATTCATGTTTCAGTAGATGATGAAGGTAAGTTTGGATATGGGATAAGTTAGAATTTTTCCTTACCAGAACACTTTATAAAATGGCCAGCTGATTTGAATCACTGGCTATTTTTTTACAACACAATAAGTCCGTTATAGATGGCAACTAATAGACGATTTAAAAATACAATCAGATACTATCACCCCGATACATATATCTGACATTCAGCTATTTAATAATTAATATATTCAATATAAACAATGCATTAGATTACATACCTTATGTATATTATACTTCAAAGCACGCCCCTTTCGATCTAACATGTAAGAATAATAAGGCCTAAGTCTTTACAGCCAGAATAACAACTAGAAACTATTTACAGAATTAGACCTAATTCAATGAAATTACAGGCATTTTTGGTTATGATAAGCACACAAAAAAAATATCAATAAACCGCGATTTGAAACAGGGAAGCTATGTTAATTAACAGTCAGCTAGTAAAAGACCATTTCGGCCAATATTATAAGATACAAATCAGCAGAGACAAATCTGCCCCCTACGCTATTAAGGCTGAACAATTTAGTAACAACATTCAGGCTGCTCAATTTATAAACAACCTGAAAGCCCCCATCAGCTTCTGGTCAAAAATCTACAATTCAGAAGCTCTGGTTGTTCAACCGGTAAAAAACCAGTATCAGTTAATCAATGCGCTGGCTGAGTTATTCAGTATAGGTAAAATAAAAGCATTTAAAATGGATGCTACTGCTCTTTCTGAAAGCTCACCTGAAAAAAGAACCGTTAAAGATAAGAACAAAAATACTCATACTTTCACCTCGGCTACCAGTTTATTAATAAGTAAACCCAGAGAAGTTAAAACATTTTCTGATAAAACAGAAGCAAAGAAATATCTTAAAGAATTATCACCTGATCGAGTTGAGTTACAAAATGTGGCTAAAGAACTCGACTTACCCGTAACAGATGCAGATGATGAGTTAGCAGGTTTGATAGCTGATGGTTTAGCAGCTGGCACGATTGTCGTAATTGTTGACAGGTATTCTGCTCCGCCTGCAAGTGCCTCGGATAGCGATACTTCTCTACATGAAGAAAAAGATGCTAGCTATGGTCCTGAAAGTAGTGCAGCAATTGTTGCCACACAAACTGATGAAGAAATCATATGTGAATTAACCAAATTTACAGCTAAGTGCAGTCATAATAGATCAGTTGATATGACTGATGATTCTGCTGGTATAATATTACTTGAGGTAGTCGCAAGCGAAACATACGAAAAAGACTTTGAAAAAATTACCGCTACAATAAAAGGTAACGCTCTTTGCGGCGAACACGTAGAAAGCAGTTCTTCTATTTCCCCTGAACCTGTATCAACTAAAAAAAGTTCCGCTAGTAATATTTATACATTATCTTGTGACAAATTTACCTCACCTTTACAAAACATCTGGTTACCATCTGTAAAACCTAAATCTTATAAAATATACCCGAATGCTCATCAAACATTTTCACCTTCAGCTATAGCGATTGATGTATACCCTAAAATAAAGTGGAACGGCGAACTCA
This sequence comes from endosymbiont of Galathealinum brachiosum, assembly GCA_003349885.1. Lineage (NCBI taxonomy): Bacteria > Pseudomonadati > Pseudomonadota > Gammaproteobacteria > endosymbiont of Galathealinum brachiosum. Next base: position 183,830 of record QFXC01000008.1, read on the forward strand.
GCTACTCCTTTGGTGGTAAGGAATCAAAACGAGCCGATAATAAAAATGAGCATAAAAACACCACCTCGAAATATACAGGAAAACTAGAACTTGAGTATGACGGAGAAAAACGAGATTTAGCAGCGGATTACAATGACAGCATCGATCAGATTTTAACCAAACTTAACTGGATCACTAAGAAAGTTGATAAGGTTCTAGACTATTTTGATGGCGGAGCCTCTATGACTCTGACTGTTGGCTGGCCAAATATAAAGATAACATATGCTACTGAGCTTAAAGAAGACGAAGGTAGCCGTGCAGTAATAAACGACTATAAACTCACACTAGGCGCTTCACCATTAATTGAAATTAAAGGCAGTGTAGATTTTTTCCCTGTTTTAATGAAATCCCTACCCGCCACTCATGGGATATACAAAGTCCTTGAGCAAGTTAAAAAAGGCATAGGTAATGAAAAAGGCATTGCACACTTAGAGGGTGAAATAAAACTCGAACTCTCCGTTGGTAGTGGCTTACATGTTAATTTTGTTTCTTCTGGAACAAATGGACAGGAAAATAACAATAATAAAGTTGAATCTAAAATTGATATCCAGTTTCAGCTTGAAGGTAGCATAACTGCAAAAGGACACGCATGGGTTATCAAGTTTGAAAAATCATATAAAGTCGGTATTAAATCAGGGTTTGTAGGTAAAGTCATCGTAGATAAAGATGATGAAGGCTTCTATTGGTATTCCAGATTCTTATTTAATGGCCTGGTAATTTACTTCACTAAATATGACAAACTTGAAAAAGAAGTAAGCAACAGCAGCAGAAAATCTAAGAAATTTGGGGTAATTGATTCATTAACAACTCAGAGCACTAAAGAATGGGTCTGCATAAAACCCGATGCTGATGAAGAGGCCCCTTATGAAACACAAAGACTAGAAGGTCAAGCTGAGCTCGATGCATCAGACAAACACTACTTAATTAGATTTTAAATGAAAAAAAACTATCAAATACTTTTATTAATTACATTATTAACTTTGAGTTACACTGTTATGACTAAAACAAAATATAAAAAACCATACTACGGCATAAAACTTGATTTAGCTCAAGTAGGCGTTGACATTCGACTTAATGATATTCCCGTCTATTATGATGATGAAAAAGGACAATTAACTGTCGACTTGCCAGCTCCAAGCTCAGTTATAAATGGGAAAAACACACTCAAGATTATAGCTTTTCCACCGTATATTGATGATGAAAATAAAATGGACAAATTCCTTCCTGACTCAGTTGTTACTGCAACACTTTACGTTCAGGAAATCGACGACCCAGATAATAATAAAGAGATAATAACAAGCATATCAATTAAATTCTCCGATAACAGTACAGCTGAAATTATCAACACAAATGAAACAGAATACAACGAAGATCAAGTTGTATTACTACAAAACACTACAAGAGAAACAGTTGTATCTCGTTCAGTAGAGTTTGAAAGTGGGTTTCCAGACTGGGAATGGCAAGATGGAAAAAACATTGAAAATAATTCAGACAACTTCAACAGTCTAATGAATACTTACAAAAATATTCATACAATATTTACTGATAAAAACCAGTCAGAGGTTTTTAATATATATGACATACGAGCTAAAGAAATAGCTACTGCATATCACTTGGCAGACCCTAAGGAGGGTCATTTAAAAATAAGCACAGGATCAGACATGAATGATCCTAGCTTAGCACTACATGAATTTTGGACAGAAGGTATGAAACTTGAAATTATAGCTAATGGAAAAATGGCTAGAATCACTGATACGGACAAGGATCAACCTATACTATTTATAGATAAAGAAAGCGGAACATTACATCTTCATAAATTTAGTTTTTATAAGTCAAATAATGACGAATGGATCATGATTCGTTAATAACATCAGAAATGTCTGAAATATTCACATACAGCAGGTCAATTATAATACTACTATTCCCATTTGTAGTATTACACTACTATTCAGCGCATTATTATCATCTACCATTATGGAGTGTAGTTAAATGGTGGGGCTTGAATATAACAAAAGTAAATAATGCATTTCCGTTATTTTTAGGTTTGTTTTTTACATTACTAGTTAACTACCTTTCTGTATCTGGCCTGGTCAATATATTATCTCTATCTATCTCGAGTGAACAACAGGATCTTGTTTACCTGGGACATATGAATGAAAATAAAGCTGCATATTATGATAATGATGATTTATCCAAACAGGTAATTACAGGGTACGACACTGAAAAAGTATACAATTTTTCATTCAATGATCTCTATAGAAGTCAGACATTCTTAAAAGATGAAGGATCAGAAGGTGTAGGAACAAAAGCAAATCGACTACACATATTATCTTTTGTTTCATCTATTATTGGTGTTATTGCTTTTACTCTAACAACGATTATTATTTTCAATGTATTTATTCATACAGCATATACAGCAAACCCGACTGATGTGATTTTACCGACTAAAGATGCATTAAGTTCCTTTGATACAATTGCTCTTAACTTCAACTTTACACGAGGTGGGTATTTTTTATTAATGGGCGGCCTTATACTCACATGGCTTGGTTTCTCTATGGCCACCCCTAAAAACAATATATCAGAACCCCTATTTAATTTACCTGCATACATTACTACTAATAAAACCATAACCGGCATACCAAATGAGATACATATCCGCTACGTTAAAGAAAGAAGAACAACTGACTCAAATAGTTACGATACAGTCGATAGTGGTGAACGTTATGTAAATTTCGAATTCACAAAAGGATTTAATCATACTGTTTATGTAACTACATTAATCGACCTTGACACTCATGCTAATCAATTAGAAGAAATAAACCGTAATATTTCTTCTAATAATGCCATGACACTCTCATTAGATAAAGACCTTCACATCTCTATTCCGATTATTTCAAATTAAGATTAAATAACAAATAAAAACACTTCTATTTAACGTAAAATTAGACTAAATTTAATATAAAGAATTAAACACAATAAACATTACTTTAATATCAAATTACGATATTCAAAGGAAATTAGTATTTTAGGAGTTAGTAATGAAGTGCGTTATTCCAAGCTGTAGCGGTACTATAACAAATACAGAAAAAGGTGCTGTCTGCGGCACATGTGGAGCGACTAATATATTCGCTACACGTATATCCTCATCAAGCCCGAAAGTTAAAACGAAAAAACAGCAATCCACTCCCCCAAAACCCCGTATTCTTATTACCTATGATGGCTGGAAAGACCGTACATTTGTTGCCACTAATATTACAGGTCGCAGTAAACAGCTAAAGACTGTTGATTCTTATCTCAAAGCATATTTAGACAACCGCACCCCTACCAACTATCAGCCTCTTTTACAGTCTTTTGAAGCCTGGAAAAAAACCAAGGGCATTAGCTGGAAAAACAGTAGCAGAAATAAAAAAGGTGCTATTACTGAACTGGATGATTTTATCAAACAGGAAGCCATTGAAATGGGTAAATCAGCCTCACTCTCTGGTAACAGCATGGGTGAAGAGAACGAGGATGATCATCAACGACTTGGCGTACTCTATTTGCTGGGTAATACAAATATTAGCAATACACCTGAAGCTATCGCCAAACAGCTTTTTTCATCCGCTTTAAGTGTGGCAGGCGCAACGGGAATTACAAAACATACCCATGGATATATAAATGGTCTGGGTGGCAGAGCACCAACAGGTGTGCCAGGCGCCAGTGTACATGCGACCCCGGGCATACACGCATTTAATTCTAACTATAATAGCGCTTCAAGCCCGACTACCAGTAGCGGTTCATTTTTTGATCCTCATACAGCAAAAGCTTCGTCTAACTCAATGCATAACGGAATAGATAAAGTTAGAGATAAGGTTGCCACAAAAACAGTTGGTGCAGCAGCAGGTACACAAAATAAATCTGGAGCTAAAAATATTGATGCCAACCAGCCTGCATTAAACACCTGGAAAGACAAATTAAAAAAACTCCTTATGGATGTATGGGAATCACTGAAGTCTCTTCTAAAAACAGCTGCCGCCCAGGCAGCGAGAAGCGCAATTGAATATGGTATTACGTTAATTATAAAAGAGATCTTTAAGGTAGCTGTCCCTTTAGGTGGAGCCGCTGTTAAAACCATTGAAGGTGTATATAAAACGATTAAAGCGACTGTCATTAAATGGAAAGCGCGCGGACTTCTGAAAAAAGCCAAAATCAAAGCAGGTCATGCAAGCATCATGATTGCATCTATTTATTCTGAAATGACCAGTGATATCTGGAATGGCCTTAAAAGCACGCTAGCAGGTGTATTTGATGGAGCAATTCAACTAATGACAGCTGGTGCAGGTGTTATTGTTTCACTGGTTAGAGCAGGTATCACGGCTATTATTGATGTTGTTCAATTATTTGCTGATATATTCGGAGCAAAGAACATTCTTAAAAATGCCAATATATACTGGACCGAAAACGCGGACTTTCGTAATAGTGGCGGCACTAAAATAAAAGCCAATAAACTCATACACCGCAACCCTGTTCGGTTTAATACATGGTTTGGAGAAGTCTGTGGCGAATCACCGGCGCTAGCTGCACTGTGTTTGAATAGCGGTATATGCACCAACCTATACGCTATGTTAGATACTAGCGGCTCAGTCAAACAAAGTGATTTTGATAATACCAATAATGCTGTTTCTTATATTAAAAACCACGGTGTTAAATACCTTCAAAACAGCAAATTAAGCCTTAGCTCTAAAGATCCTCTGGTTGCACAGTCCATACGAAGGGTTATGAGCGGAAAGATGTTAGGCGCTTAAATAGCCTTACACAGTCGCTTTACATAGACTCACTGTATTCTGATTTTTTTAAAGTCAGAATACAGTGATCTACTCCCCTTTTAAACCTAGTGATATTTGCCAGAAAACCTCTCAAATGGTATATTTCGCTCTCTAAAAAAATATATATTACATAATAACTTATTGATTTTTCAGATATTAGAACCAATGTTGAATGAATGGATTAAAGATATGACCAACTGGTTCAAATACGATACAAAAGCAATCTGCCTGTTCTGTCTCTGCTTATTATTATCCTTACCGAGCTACTCAAATCAATCGACAATAATTAATAAAATTAAGTTGCTTGAAGACGACTTTAAAAGCCTTTCTTCTGAATTTTATCAGGATGCTTCAAGTTACTCAGATACTAGTCTGCAAAAAATCACTGATATAAACCTGTTACTCATTAAAGTAAACAAACTTAATGCGTCAAATAATTCCATTTCAGCAATACAGTTAATCTATTTTAATTTAGACATGGTTAAAGATAATCTCGACACAGAAGCTGTTTTCGATATTATGGAATTACTACTTGATAAAAACGAATGGAATCTGGCAAACAGCTTATTTAGAACAATTAAAGATGATGGCGATAAATCACTGTTAGCAACCGTACAATTTTTATTTGCTAAATACCATGCCCAGCGTAATGAATGGAACCAGGTTAATAAATTACTTGAAGGCAACTTTGCTGAATTATCTGAAGAGAATGCAGCTTATGCATACCTGCTTAATGGCTCTGCACTACAGCATCTCAAAAAACACCGTCAGGCGGTAAGTAATTACAACAAGATAAAGGCAACTTCACAATATTATAACTACGCACAACTAAATACGGCTATTGCCAATATACGCCAGGGCTGGTGGACAGATGCACAGTTGAAAATTCGAAGCCTGATAAAAGAGTATAATAAAAACAATGAAGATGAATTAACCAACCGCCTTTATTTAGTTTTAGGTTATGCTCTCTTACAACGTGAATATTATCGAGATGCACGTCAAGCATTTAGAAATATAGGCTTAAACAGTCGTTATACCAACAGGGCATTATTAGGCATCGGCCTGACCGCTACAAGTCAGGGTGATTATATTGGCGGTTTAAATGCACTCACGATATTGAAAGATAAAAAAACATTTGATCTATCTGTTGATGAATCCTACTTGCTCGTACCTTATATATACGAAAAATTACAGCAGGAAAACACGGTAACCAGTACATATTCTGAAGCAATGAGTTATTATCAAAAACGCATAAAGCTTCTTAATAACATATCAAATCGCCACTCTAATATTTTTTCATTAGAATATGATAAAAACACATCGAGTTTTATTATTCAGAACAACAGTCTGGATTACGGAAATAAATTCCCAGAATCATTTATTAAAAACTTTCATAAACTCAATGAATTAAATAAAGCCAGCTCAAATATAGAGATAAAAAATAAAATAACCGGTTTAACTAAAAAATATGATTCTATATTTCAGGAAATAATAAAAGACTTAACCTCTAAAAGAGAAGAATATTTAAAGAGTTACCTTAATCAATCAAGATATGGCCTTGCACGTCTATATGACAGCAGCAGCGAAGCGAGCGATCAATAATGCCGCACTTTAAAATAAGCCTGTCTATCACCGCTATGCTTTTACTAACAGCCTGTAATTTCGAAGACACACCGACAAGTCTCGCCGATATAGACGTTACCACACATCAGGAATCCAAAAGTAAAGTATTTATAAAACCTAAATCAGAAGAAGAAATACGTTCTGCTTATACCAAATATCTTGAAAATGCAGATGAAGATGATAGTAGCCGATTAGAAGCACTGAGTCGTCTTGCTGAACTGGAATTCAGTTATAGTGATAAATTATTACAAAAGCAGGAAAAGTTATCTCAGGATCAGAAAGATATTATTGATGATAGAGCGTTTAATTCAAGACTTAATAAAACAATTCTTCTTTTAATTACCTCACTCAGTGATTACCCGGAATCTAAAAATAACGACACCCTGCTCTACCAGTTAGCAAAAGCATATGATCAACGAGGTGACCATCAGGAATCAGTAGATTCCCTGACTAAACTGGTTGAACAGTACCCTAAGAGCCCTTTTTATGCAGAAGCTCAATTCAGAATTGCTGAAGATGCATTTTCTTATCAGGATTACAGCACAGCTGAGTTTTCATATACTGAAGTTATTACCGCCAAAGACAATGAAGTTTTCTACGAGAAATCTTTATTTAAACGCGGCTGGTCTAGATTCAAGCAACAATATTACACCGATGCTGTTGATGACTTTCTACAGGCTGTTTTAGAACATAAATTCGATGAGTTTGAAAAGCTGGATAAATCAGAAAAAGAGCAGTTTAATGAATATTTCAGAGCAGTAGGTCTCGCCTTCTCATACTTAGGGGGATCAGAACCATTAGATGAGTACTTTAGAGACCAGCCTGATTTTATATACACCTACCATACCTATTCAATGGTTAGCGAGATATACCTGAAACAGGAACGATACTCTGATGCGGTTGATACACACAGACAATTTATAAAGCTCTATCCTAAATCAAATAATATCCCATATTCCCATTTGAAAATAATTGAAATATGGAAGAATAGCGGCTTTACTAACAAGGTTTACCATGCCATAGAAGGATTTTATATTCAGTACAACCCTTCAAGCATTTACTGGAAAAACCAGAATGAAAATTCCAGCATTAATAGAGCCATAAGGCGATCATTAAAAGAGTATGTTGTATTAATGACGGGACATTATCACAATAAATTTCAAAAGACTGCAAAAACGGCTGACTACAAATCTACTGAACTTTGGTATAAACGATATTTAAAACATTACAGCGCATATGCTCAGAAAGATAATATATACTTTCTATATGCCGAATTATTATCTCAAAAACATAGATATAAAGAAGCACTTAAATTTTATGAGCTTGCAGCCTATGACAATGAATTAATAACCAATAAAAAGGCCGCTTATGCCACAATCATCATTAGCGATAAATTATTAAGTAAAAACACTAAAAACAAGACACATCTAAATAAACACATTAGTTATGCTTTAAAATACGCACAGAAATACCCGAGCAACAAGAAAACACATCAGGTAATTTTACACGCAGCTGAATTAGCATATAAATCAGCAAACTATAAAGCAACTATTGAATTAGCTGATATTTTTATTACTAACAACCAGAAACGAAATAACTCATACATAATTAGCCTTAAAGCCGAATCATATTTCAAGCTTAAAGATCACGCTGAATCCGAAACATTATATTCCGGCTTAGTACTATCAAATAAACTATCTACAAAGCAAAAGAAGAAATATACTGACAGACTGGCACTGTCAATTTACAAGCAAGGTGAATTAGCACAAAGCAATAAAGACAGCCCTCAGGCTATTAAACATTTTTCAAGAATATCAACTATTGCAGCGAGTTCAGCTATCGCTGCAACCGGTCTTTATGATTCAATTGCACTGAATATGCAACACAAGCAGTGGAAAAGTGCGATCAGTGACATAAAACGTTTTCAGAAATTATACCCTCGAAACAAACTACAAACAGATGTATCCAAAAAACTTTCCGTGGCCTATCTTAGCTCCAACCAGGGAATTAAGGCTGCAGCCGAGTTTGAAAAAATATCATCCATGGGTGGAAACGTTGCGTTGATGTCAGCAGCGTTATGGCAGGCCGCTGAGCTGTATGAAGAGAAAAACAAACTGAATAATGCTATTCGCTCATATGAAGAATATAGCCGTAAATTTAAGAAACCCTATCCTCAATATATTGAAGCGATGTACAAACTGACTGAATTATATACAAAAAAAGGCTCTATAAGTAAAGCAAACAAATGGCGTAAAAATATTATCAAGTCAGATAAAGCAGCTTTGAATAACGTTAAAACAGAAAGAACAAAATACATTACTTCATTTGCTAATCTGGGGCTTGCGCGAAGTGAAAAAGCACGCTTTGATAGATTAAAATTAACCCTGCCTTTAAAACGCACTTTGAGAAAGAAAAAATCTGCAATGCAGAGCTCGGTTAAGTTTTATGGTAATGCATCGAAATACAAGATATATGAAGCTGCTACTGAGGCAACTTACTCTATTGCCCTCATATACAAAGACTTCAGTATTTCATTACTCGAATCAGATAGGCCGACAAAACTTAACGCAGAAGAACTGGACCAATATGAAATTTTATTAGAAGATCAGGCCTTTCCATTTGAAGACAAATCAATTGAGTTCTTTGAGATCAACCTTTCACGCGTTAAGGATGGTCATTATAATAGCTGGATTAAAAAGAGCCGTGATCAGTTAATCGATCTTTTCCCGACACGTTACAATAGAGCTCCAAAAATGGATAATTACATCAATGTATTACATTAATGAAGACTCTATCTCACTGAACTTTTATAGGGTTTTAAAATTCTGATGGTACTCTTAAAAGCCATAGCTGATTCATCCCTGGTTAGAGTATTGACTATATTATCAATACTCAGTCTTGCTTCCTGCTCACAGGAACAGGTTAAATCTGACAAACAAACTCAAACAGATATAACTACGAATAAATCAGTTTCAAAAGCTGATCGAGAAAAATATCGAGACGGAATCACTGCTTTATATAACAATGATTTAACTAATGCTCAACGAATCTTCAATGAATTCATACGAAACAAACCACAACTAGCTGGTGCTTATACCAACCTTGCCCTGGTTCATTTCAAGAAAAAAGAATATGATAAATCTATAAAATTAGTAAATAAAGCCCTTAAGCTAAATAACAAACAGACTCAGGCATTAAATCTTAGAGCACAACTATATGTAATAGATGGTAAAATTCATAAAGCAAAAGATGACTACCTTTTAGCTATACAGATAAAACCTGAATATACAATCGCACAATATAATCTCGCCTTGCTTTATGATATCTATCTTCAGGAAATCGAACTAGCGATAAAACATTACAAATTATATATGTCGTTATTAAAAAAACCAGATGAAGCTACTAAAGAATGGATAACACACTTAGAGGGAACTCTAAAAAATGATTAAGAGCATCCTTATTTTATTCTTAATAGCATTTTCAACATTATGTTATGCCGAAGATACAATTGAGTTGAGAACTACTACCATCAAGGGAAATAAAGAGCTACCTAAAATACTCTACGTTGTTCCATGGAAAGACATTAAAAGAACTAAGAAAGCAGAAAGAAAACTAGTGTTACATAGTTTGTTTGGCGATTTATTTGATCCAGTTTTGCCACAACAGACTAAATAAGATCTTAATCAAATAAACAACTGGGCTCATATCGAAACAACAGAGCTTGCAATAAACCTGCTATCATTACAAAGATTTTTAATTAAAAAAATACGCCTTTATGTAATGAAACATTAAAAACAATAATAGCAATAACACGAACGCTATTGCCACATCTTTAAATACATCCACTTTATCCAAAATCATACGGCCTGACGAATTAGGCTTTCCTACATTTTGCATCATATACATAGCCCAGGCATAATAAACAGAACCAAAAAATGAAAAAATAACAACGGGCACTAAACCATAATATGAAATCGAAAAAAATGCTGCTATCAAAATAACTAAAGGCACAACAATTAATAATAAAATCAAATCCATATTTAACACCTAAATAAAAGTCATCTGTATATTGTGAATATTAAAATCACTAATTTATGCTTTCTTATCTATTCTGTATCTTTTGGACCTGCATTTTCATAACGCATTCCACCTGGTTTCCAGGTTTTTATTTTTGTTTTTTTAAGCTCAATACTATTTTTATCATTACTCAACCAGATAGTAAAATCATAATTTTTATCCGGCTCCATTCTAAACTCCATTTCAATTGATTTATTATCCTTACCCAGAACATCAAAAGCTGAAAATATCTCTACCTCATCGAAAAAGACATCAATACTTAAATCGTTAATTAAATAACCAGTTCTATTCCAGATAAGATTTATTTCATCAGGCACAGCTAATGCCTTCCCTTTATAATCGTCACTCAACGGTATATTCAAATAATCTTTTTCGCCATTATAATAATGAATATGTTTTATTACATCGTCACGAAACTTGATACCATTTAAAACTGGCTTCCATATATAACGTGCTTTACTGTATGCCTTCCATTTTCCGTATGGTATACCATTTTCATTATAAAATGCTAATTGTTCTGGGCTACGCTGTTCATATTCAATTACTTCCTTTATATAATCGTCACGATCAACTTCGGGACTATCTATAACCCACTTCCAGTCACCTTGAATTTTATCTGCCTGCCCATGAAAAACTTCGATTCTACGCTCAATCGCATTCAACCAGACAGACACACCACCATCCGGTGTTGTACCAACAATAAATTTATCAAATGTAATTTCTTCTTCATCAACAAAACTATAATGTTTATTTTTAAACAGAGCTTCAATCCTTTCTAAAGGCAACTCAAACTCACCTTGATAAAACTGATCTTCCATATAAGAATAAAAAGTTAGTTTAAGTTTATTTGGTAATGGAGACCCATCACTATCAAGCACATGTGAAGACCGCCAGTCTCCCCACCCTCCAGCAAAAACAGTCATATTAGGCACATACAGGGAACCACTGCCATCATGATAATATAATGCACCTGAAATTATCTGCATGGGAAAATACAAAGGAGCACTTTCACTAGCTTGATATTCATATTTTGTAATTGAAGACATGCTTAAGCCTATACCCTGTGTTATAACTCCAATCAATAACATGATATAGATTAGAGGTTTTAATAATATTTTATTTCTGGTCATTTTTATCCACGCAATACAAGACGAGTACGCTTACCATTTTTAATACGCGGCGAGAGACCTATAGAATAATGAGCAGAAAAATGAAAACAATCATGCCTCAGGTCTTTTAACCACTGACTTGTATCATTGAGCCAATCATCAGCTTTTGAAGTATATGTACTTGCACTTTCTGGTACTTTCTTGTTCTTAGAAAAGTATTTTTTGATATTACTTTCTGCTTTACTTAAAGTACCTGGTACTTTTTCAGCTGATTTTAAAGCTGGTTTAAACTTAATTTCACTCTCAACAGCCTGATCAGCCATTATTTGAAGTGGAATTCGACTATATTGATTACTAACTTTAGCTTTACCTGCATAAAGAGTTGCATACTTAGTTTTTAAACCCTTATTGAGACGACGTCGTGTTCTAGTTTTTATTTCAATCTCATCTTCCGTATACCAACCTGTATCGATTAATCGCTTTTTCTCTGCTATCGCTTTTTCTTCACTATCATTACCTTTAGCCCAAAATAGCTTTAGCAATTTTTCACCACCGTCTAAACCGTCTGGTGAGTTATCTCTATAACTACCTCCAACATCTGAGTGAACACCCGGAAGATAAACCTGTATTCCCTTTGATTTAGCACTTTGAATATCTGTTAAAGAGAATTTCTCTCGATGCTCATCAGCTGCCGCTAAATGCACAACCTGCTCTACAAAACTAACTGAATCAAGCTTAAGTGCCGGTGTATCATTCGTAAAAGAAAGGCCATGAGAAGAAACAGTGTCAAACAGGCCTGCAAATTTAAACTCTACTTTTTTTACTTTGTATCCTGAGTCCTCTAACTGCTCTTTAACTGACTTACCATCAAGTAAAGCTTTGTAGATAAAGTATCTTGCACCAGCTGCACCCCTGCTAAAACCAAATGTATCTAATGTCAACAATTCAATTATTACAGCTTTATCACTATGCTTTGCTTTAATTCCTTTAACTACTTCATCAACACCTTTAACTACTTTTTTCTTCACTCCTGAACAACCAACACCCAGAGCATAACCAAACATTTTGTCTTTTTTTGAATCACGAGTACCAGCACCTTCAATATATGAAGCAAAACCCAGATCATAAGGAGCCTGAGGCGCCGTATCAATATGACGTTCTAATTTTACAATATTCGTATAACCATTCTCGAAACTATCTACATCTGCCAATTCATTATAAACATTTTGTGCCCAGGTCAACTCATCTATAGACATGTTATTTTTAAGATTTTCTGATGTTTTTTTCTCTTCCGCCGTTAAATCCTTAGAATCGGCAGAGACAAGTCGAGCATCAATATTTGCTTTATTATTTAAAGTACCATCAAAAAAGACACTATAACGAATTTTAACAGACTTTATTTCCTCTTCTTTTTCTTCCGGCTTATCGACCGTAGGAATTGATACACCCTCGCCTAATTGTGTCATTACTTAACTCTCCATTAATTAGGTAAATTAATTTTACTTACCACGACAGATGCTCGCCATTCGTTATCTGATGAAGTATAAACAAGATGATTATTTTCTGCTTTATTTTTCATTAACTGACTAGCAGATAAAGCGAGTAGAACTGAACCGGTTGCAGCTCCTAAATCACCATAACAGTCTGCAGGATGCTCAGTTGTGACATTTTCATGAAAGTGCTTTTTATTTCGCATCATGGCAACACCATTTTCTTTTGCCCAGAAACTTTCACCATTCATACTCGAATAAACTCTAGTTATGGGAAATTTATTTGATAAAAGAGCATTTTTAAATGATTTATCTAAACCATCACCTCGATATATTTCTTCACTTTTAAAATGCCCTGCTTCCTGAGCTATACCAGGTGTATTGAGTGATATAACTTTATTATCAACGTTTAATGCAGCACTAGCCTGCTTTGTTACTAACAGGAAACCGGCAGCTTCCCCTGGAACAAACCCGTCCATAGAACCCGTTGAATTTAACCGCTGCTCTTTATCAAAATACTGTAAAACAGGATATTCTAAATAACAATCTGCTCCACCTATAACGACATAATCCTGACCCATCTCATATAAATATCTCTGCGCTAATTCTATAGACTGTATAACACCTGCACGACCTGTCGCAATACTTCTAATCTGTGTGGGATCGATTGGAATATCATCCTGATTAAGAATATTTTTAGTTAGTAAATTAAGCGGTATAGTTTCAACTGAAGGATTACTTTCTGGCATTGACAATATTAGAGGTACAGGTTTTGTTATATCAGCCTGAGAGAACGTTTCTCGTAAAGCTATAATACTCATTTTAATTATATGATCATAAACCTCACCATATAAATCCCCTTCATCAATATCATTTTCAAAAGAGTTAAATATTTCTTCAGGGATAATAGCTGTCGTAATTGGCTGTTGATTATCTGTAAAGTATTCTGATAACTGATAAGCACTTATATCTGCATTAACGGCTGCAACAGTTTTTTCGACACTATCACCAAGCGGTGTTATTACACCCATTCCAGCTATATAAACATTCTGTTTATTATTACTCATCACTCACCTGTTACCGACAATCTAGCTCGCATATTCTGCATAGGTATTTCACTATTTGTAAGCGCTAACTCAAGTGCTGCAGCATGCCTTTGCCTTTGATTACCATTGCGCATAGTAGTTTGTAAGTTTTCTGAAGATAGACCCTGCCCTAGAAAATAACGTTGACCAGTTACGAATCGGTTACCATTATTCATCCATAATGAAGATACTTTTTCATAATCAGGCCAGGGAAGATTTTCATCTTCATCAAGACTTATATCATCATCACCTTCAAGGTCGTTAGGTTGAACTATGAGATGTTGTCGATCTTCACCTGTTAATTCATTTTTAATCAGGTCAATTCCAGTAATAAATGTGAATGACTGAGCGGCTAACCTGGCGTTAACTATTTCTTTCATTTTTAAAATTAACCAGTTTACTGCGTGTGGATCACCCAGAATGCCTGTAGCCTGTATTACCGTTCTAGTTTGTGCTTTATCATTAGATAATCTGGAAATCCATTCTCTTGCCTGTTCAATTGGAAGAACTCTAAACGCAATATTAATAGCATGATGCTGGTTAGGGTTAGTAGTGAGCACATATGGCTCAAGTTGACTAACAAGCTGATGATGACCAAGTAAGATAGCTGACCATAAAGCCCAGAATTTTATTTCTTCATTATCATGAGCTATAGCATCAGTAAGATGCTGCATAAGATCCTGGCGCCTTAACTCTCCTATTATGCGCAGAGCACGTGCATAAAGTTTTATATGCTGTTTACAGTCATCTCTTTCAAGTATACGGTTTAGATATTCTGATGGATTTTCACGTCTGATACTGCAGGCACAAAGGGCAAGGTATTTATGATTTAAATCTTTACTGGTAAAAAACTTTTTAACCCATGGATGAATGAGCTTTCCTGGCAACCACCCTAATGCAGATATTAATCCTTTTTCTGCGTCTTTATTACTTAATCCTACTTTAACTACCTGTTGTATTTTTTCCATATCATGA
The DNA here is from genome assembly GCA_003349885.1 of endosymbiont of Galathealinum brachiosum. Lineage (NCBI taxonomy): Bacteria > Pseudomonadati > Pseudomonadota > Gammaproteobacteria > endosymbiont of Galathealinum brachiosum. Next base: position 199,033 of record QFXC01000008.1, read on the forward strand.
CTTTTAAAAGCCACGATAGTTGCGGTAAACACCTCACCTGGTTCTTCTAACTCCAATGCTGTTAAACATGATTCCCATGCATCATCCAGCGCCGTCAATAAACCATCAAGTTGCGCCTGAATTCTATTTTCCAACGCGAGTATTTCATCACTATTGTAATGTGGTTGCTCAACCGCAATAGACCGTAGAAGCCAAAGAAAAGAAGCTTCCACAACGTATTGGTCATAGATATCTTGATATGCATTCACAATAGTGTTGTTTACTGTAGGTATTTCATTTTTTAATTGGGCTTGTGCCATGTTAAGGGGCTTGTAATAATATATTTATTATTAACACTATCCCATTATATTCTTTTTATTATGAAATAGTGGATCACCCATGCGGCAAACATTTTTACCTTCGAACTTAACATCAAAAGAATACATCATAAATTCGCATTCGCCTTTAGTGCAACCACTTACAACCCCACCAACAGATCCGGCCTCGTCACCTGTACTCATTGAATACTTGGCTCCTTTTACCATTGGCATTTTGCCATCAGTTTTAACTGATTTAGCCCCTGCCGTAGTATCTGATGCTTTGCCGATATTTGGATAGGGAATAGGAACAGGCCCACCCGGAGTTGGTGTTTTACAAACATCGGGGAAAACCACGCTCAAACCACCACTACCCTTATGGGCAATGCCTCGTGCATTTGCAAATGTCGTTTGTCCCATTGCTCTATCCTTTTCTCATCATATTGATGTTGATATTATCAATTTTCAGTGCTTTTTTATCACACTGAAATGCTGCTCGCCAGGTCATGCTTAACTGTAATAAGTTTGGCTCTAACAATAAAGTTTCGAGATTAAACTCTGGCTGAAATTGATCATTTTTTATCTGTATTTCTGACGTCAGTTTAATAGTAGGCAACTGACACTGTATTACACCTGCGGGATGCATATTAATAATTTCGATTGCTTCCCCACCCTGCAAATAGCCGGGATATATTAAATCTTTATGTGCCGAATTACAGAATCGTTTATTAAAATCTAAAGGCAAATAGGGAGCCCTGTGATTTTCCCATTGCTCATCATAAGTGCCCGCATATTGAACTCTGGGTTTCCAGGATGCAGAACTTGATGAAAAACAAACAGGTTCTGGTTGATCCTGTACCTGCTGTATTAAATCATTCGGATCTTCAAGATTTGGTAAGAGCTGACCATCCATCTGTTGCATAGACTGATGCTTATTAAAACCCAGGCCTAATGGATTTTCTTCACTCGTAACAGGTTCTTCAGTATTACTGCTATCAGTTCCACCATATGCCTTTTCATACATCATAGACATCGTTTCAAATGGTTCAGGCTGTGTTATCTGTCCATTATTCCATTGTCTGTTACCAAAAACTCTAATTGTTTTTGCTACATTTCCAACGCTGACACTCGCGTCTAACTGCTGAACCGCCTGCCTGTCTTTAACACAGGCTTTACCCAACATAATAATATCCGTTGCTGCTTTTCCAATATGCATATCAGACGCATATTTAAGGCTACTCTCATTCGGTTCGCCGAAATATTGATCCTCATCAACGGGTGGAATTTGTTCTTCACAAAGTGTCCAGCTCTTTCCAATATTAAAACTTGCTCTAACCATTAGATAAAGCGTATCTATGCCTTGTTCATCTGGAAACAATGCCATCTTTGTCGCAAAGGGTGTATTGTTAGTTAGCTGTAGCATAGTTTTTTATCTGATACCTATATAACACTTCAGTTTCTTTTTAATCAATATTTACCTGATGATAAAAATTTGTTTTATGTATAGAGTTTTAATAGTCTGAATTTTTATTACAGCGTCATTTAAATAAAAGCCAATGGAACAATTTAGATAAATTAATTTACCTGAACTGAACCACCCATAATTCGATTAACACCACTTGAACGATTTAACAGATATTTACCCCTGATTAATATTTTACCTGCCTTAGTTAAGGTAATACTTGCTTCTCCACATTTAAGAACTATCTCTTCTTTACCTTCAATTACTACTCGTTTCCCATCAACCAGTGCATCACCAATATCAGTCTCTGCCTCAGGTGTATCTTGCGACAATTCAAATGTTTCTAATACTGAATCTAAAGGCGAATGAATCAGACCCATAATAACCGGCTGCTTAAAATCACCACCATTAAATAATATCGCGACCTGACGTGAAATATGCTGCTTTGTAATAGAGACAGTTGAAAGCGCTTTTATAGCGACATCCTCAGGATTATCAGGAAAATCAACCAAAGCTGCACCCTGATCATCAATCTCTTTAACTGTACCAATAAATACAGTACCTGACTCTGGTGCTATTTTAGTTTCTACTATTTCATCGTGAGATGTTAAAAAATCATTCACTACATTAACACCTAGTTAGTTGATACTTTGCTACCTTTAATGGTAACCGAACTTGAGGCTTTTACATTGATCTTTCCAGAACCCTGTACCGTAATATTTTTACCTTTAATGGTAATCGTACCGTCTTTTTTCATGGTAATAGAAGCTGAACCAGTTTTTAAAACAATTGAATCACCTGCGTCAATGGAGATATTTTTTCCAACAGTAAGATCCATATCTTTACCAATTGCCTCATCATGACTTTCACCAATAGTAAGGCTTTTGTTTTTGGCGATTTCTTCACTATGATCTTCACCAACAGAAATTGTTTTGTTACTACCAATGCTTTCAGACTGATTCTTACCTACCGACTTTGTTCTATTATTACCGATGGACGATGATTCATCATTTCCAATGGTTTTGCTACGGTCGTGATCTATAGAATGCGTTTCATCATTCTCAACTTCCGTATCCAGATTTTTTTCTGCGTGAACATAAATTTGTTCTGAATCCTTTAAATCATCAAAACGTAATTCATTACAGTTAGCAGATGACCCTTTTTTACTCGATCGTGTACGTATTCCACTTTGTGTTTTAGATGAAAACGGAGGTGCATTGTCACCGTTATATATTGAACCCGTCACTATGGGGCGATCAGGATCCCCATCTATGAAATTAACAATCACTTCCATACCAATACGCGGTATAAATGAAGTACCCCAACCTGCACCTGCCCATGATTGAATAACACTTATGTAACAGGTACTGGTTTCGTTATTTTTACCTTCACGATCCCAGTGAAACTGAACTTTGATACGACCTAATTCGTCAACATAAATTTCTTCACCTGAAGGTCCTACAACAACAGCAGACTGTGGTCCGCGCATAGTTGGCTTAAGATGTATAAGAGGCGGACGAAAATGTACTTTTTCCGGAATACAGGTCAGGTCATTACCATACTCAGACTGACTTTCATTCCCTGCAAGATAGCTATTATCATAAGCACGATGTCTGACAGCGGTGATTACATACGTACCCTGCTCTTCTTTTACCGCATGCTTTGATAATTTGAACTTTCCACCAGCATAAAAACTACTACAGTCACTGGATGCCTCTATTACATTTAATGGCGCTTCTTCAGCTTCAATACGTTTCTTTGTTAAATCTTTTAAACCAGCAAAATTATGATATGGCGTATATTCGTAATGTTCGTATTGAGCTACATTGGCAAACTTACTAGTTGATGCTGTCGTTTGAAACTGATTTTTTTGTGGCGATTTAAAATCATAATCATCTAAACTCCAACTACCTTTCTTAAACTCATAAACATGTTCCCAACGAGTTAGCTGAGTATTAGGTTGATTACCTTTCGAATAGGTTAAATCTGTTTCAGCACATACCTGATGCGCATTGGCAGCATCAACTATTTGCATCACATGCTTTCCGTTTTTCTGCTCGAAGAAATAAGAAACACCATCTTCTTCTAGCAAACGAGAAATAAAGTTTAAATCACTTTCATTATGTTGAACGCAATACTCACGCGGCTCTGAACTACCAGCGGCTTTATAATCAAAATCATTGAAACCCAGATCTCTGAAAATTTGAGAAATGATATCTTTTGTGGACATTTCCTGAAAAATTCGATGATTATTGGTCTTAGATAAAAACCATAACCAGGGCACCATCGTTAAATGATAAACACGTAAGTTATCCGATTTTATTTCGCCATAAGTAAAACGACTGATGAACCCGTTAAAGGTTCGCTTCTGATCATTCTGAATTGTAATATCAACAGTTTTGCCAATTAACTGATCTGGCTTTAGAGAATGATTACTTGATAACACTTCAATGTGAAATTCAAACAGATCAGAAATATATTCTGTACCTTCAAATGAAGTCAGTAATAACTCATCCTTGGGTAAAGGTGATGATATTGATATAAGTCGCGAGTCTTGAGTTAAATCACTCATAGAAAAAGAACCCTCGTAGCGAGGTTATTTGTAAAACCTCTTCCATGGGTAAAAAGAACCACATTGTTATTAGAATTTTTATATTACACCGGATTAATATTAACCCGGTGTAACAATTTTGCATTTTAGAATTTGCTAGCTTATAAAGGCTTAGCCATTTCCAGATCATAACCAACGCGTTGTGGGTTGCCAGACTTGTTAGTCTTATCGAAATCACTGTAGTTAATCATAATTTTTGAGTAACTAAGAGTAATGTTTTCAATTGGCTCGCCTTCTGAGTCAGCAGAGATTGAGTAACCGCTTACCAGTACGTCAGATAATTCGTAATCCATATATTCCTGAACCTTATCGGCACCAGTACGTACGAATTTGATTTTAACTGTCTTACCCGCATTACCCGTTACAGCTTCTTTAAAGATAGCCGTTACTGAGTTATCAGCTGCTTTTGTAAGTGTGATTTCACTTAGGCTTGGGCGAGTTGACTCACGATTCGTCATATTACCCGCTTCCATTGAAATACCACGTCCAACACCGAACTGAACTGCCATTACAGCAATGTGGTCTTTATAACCATCAGCAGTTACGTTTCCTTTGATACCATCATATTGAAGATAAATAGCCATTTAAATGTTCCCTTCTTTTTATAATTAATTATTTGATCGAATGTGTAACTGATAATAGATCATAAATTACGATCACGCAATGCAATTAATGTGAATATAATGTGATGTATTTCATATAGTTAGGGGGATAAAAAACTTATACACCAAATCCCTACAAGCGCTTTAGCGAAAACTATACTGAAAGTCGAAGACTAATTTGAAACTATCATCTGGAGCGTTAATTTCAGTGTCTGTAAATTTTTCACTCAGGGGAAAAGCCAACTGAATATTTCCATGTATATTGTTGGTATAGCCGAATTGAAAGCCAAAACCAGCATCTAATAACTGTCCTGTTTTGTCTTTTTCTGTATCAATTAATGAAATAACCTGTCCCCAGGCCGCATCCATAAAAACAAAAGGGCTGACTATATTACGTAAATTACTGACGCCTATTTTCATATCCATAAACCCGGGTGCATCAAAAATCCAGTCAACACCGCTATATACCGCATTATCAGAAGAAAACTGATTCACGGGGTAACCACGCACTCTAGATGGGCCAGCAAGTGAATACTGGTTAATTGAAGACAATGCAGAGCTGGCGTATTGCATTGAAGCACGATAAATAATTCGAGAATTTGCATCAAAAAACGGGACTTTTACAAAAGTAAGAAGTGAATAGTTTAAGTTTAGAATATTATAACTTTCATCCTGACCGTCTTCGAAACCCTTTACAAAATCCCCTGAGACCAGTCTTACATCACCCTGATGCAGTATTTTACTCTCTTCATCTAATATGTCGTACCTGAAAACAAATGACAGGTTTTTAACGATATCATCAAGTGACTCATCCCCCGGATCAACGTCACCAAGACGTGTTTGGGATTCAATGTCATCATAAATCAGATCACCATAATAACTTGCCGTACGAGATCGTTTAAAACTGTATGAGGCTGTAATATCGGATTGTATGGTTTTACCTATAATACCCAGACTATCAATTGTTTCAGAATTACCCGGCCCCAATACAAAGTCGTTTGATGATGCACCGATGCCCAGTTTAAACCTCGGGTTAAATACATAACTGCTATAACGAAACTGATAATAAGTAGTATTACTGGGTTTACCTGTTAATAAAGTAGAAACCTGTAGTTGATCACCATTACCCAGAGGATTATGTAATAACGCTTCACCGTATATTCGATAAAGCCCGGTCTGTTCAGAGCCATGATTATCAAAACGAAGATTAAGGTCGTAATTTTTTTCTGCTTTTACACCAATATTGAGTTTGGTATCACCCACCTGAGCACCAGGTTGAAAATAACCGGTTGAAACGACACCGGGATAATCATTAATGAGATACAAATTTTCTTCAACAGCAGAGCTGGTAACGGGAGATGCAAGCATATCATCGAATACAGATGACAGGATCTCGCTTGAATATAACTCGTTATCGCGAACCTCAACCTCACCCAATGTGCCAAGTAATAAAGTAAGCGTCACTATGCCATCTCTAACTTCCTGTCGAGGTATATAAGCCTTGGCTAAAATAAAACCCCGTTCGCGATAAAACTGAGTAATTCTATCGGCGACCGTCTCTATTGTACCTAATGTTATGCCTCGATTAGAACGCTGCTCCCGTATCAACCAGACCAGTTTTTGAACCTCAAGATCAGAAACATGGCGTTCCATGGTTTCTTCTTCTATTTCTATTAAAAGATCAGAAACCTCTTCAAGTTCTTTCTTTGTATAACCGGACTTTTCAACCTTATATTCCTGCATTAACTCAGAACGAATACTTTCTATCAAACCATCGATATCTTTCTTTGTTATTCCAAGCTCAGGATATTCAACAATCCCCTGTAACTTGAACTTTAAAACATTTAAACGAGGCCCGGATTCAGGGTCAGGGTCACGATCTCGAACACTGGGAACATCCAGGTCTTTAAGCATAGATTTACGCTCAAGCTCGGGCATTTCAGTAATATCGGGCATTTCGAGAAAACCAGCCCACGAACTAACCGGCAAACTAAAGACCAGTATTAAAATGCAAAAATATGTTGTAACCCTGTTTAACAAGTTCAGCCCTGATTATGTTTTAATACCCGAAGCCTGTTTCGGGGTTAAATATTTTATATGTTATTGAATGCCTCTAAATTCCAGATACAAGCATTGGAATTGACAACAAAAAAACACGTCTTTCATTCTATTATAAATAAGTGTTATTAAACCCGGTCAAATAGTAAGTATTTTTAAGTTAGGTCCATTATTTCGCAGAATACACGAATCGACGAATTATACATGTTTAGAATTATTTAAAAAGTTAACAGAACACCTGTACTAAATAATATTTACTACAGTCGATCATAATCTTCCAGTTCATCTTCAAACAACTGATCACGTGGCATACGAATTGATATTTCTTCCAGACTGTAGTTTTGCAGGTCTGTGAAAATTGCAGGATCAACATCACCCAGTGATTCAACTTCTACCTGTAACTCACCAGCGATTGCAGAAACAACACCAAGAGCACTAACATCTATACCGGTTGAAATAAGATTATCCGGTGTCTCCGGGAAAAATATAAATGAGGTTCTTCGTGTATCAATAAGAACCGAACCATCTTTTGGCACATCAAGAACAATGGGTCTTGAGGTAATACCAAAGTCACCAGATAAACTGATAAAAGTTGCATTGAATGCAGTAATATCTGCATTGTCTCTATCGAGTAAACCATTACCCAGGAAATCACCGGAGGTAGTCATAAATAATGTGCCTGAACTACGGTCAACCTCAACACTTCCCGAGTCAAATCTGTAATCATCATTAGAACCAATATTGATCAAACCATTAACAACGGTATTTCTTAATTGGTGAATATCAACATCGCCATTTTGTTGAATTCTAATATCACCCGAACCCGTATTAAGTATATCCATATCAGTAACCTGTGTATTAAGGTCATTAACACCGCCCGTGCCACTGCCAACGCCACCTACAGACTCAATCGTTAACAGGTTACCAATATAATTAGTTGCTGCAGTATTTGCCCCTACTCGACCTGATGTTGACCTGACAGAAATATCACCATTTTGCGCATCTAAAGTTGTGATACTTATATCATTAACCGCTTCGTACGTTATGCTCCCAGCTGTAGAAGTCGTAGTGCTTGATGAATTCGTTGAAATTGCACCACTTGAATTAAAGACAATATCAGACTGCGCGGTTACGGTACCATTAAGCGCTAAATCTGCAGACGTTACATTTATGCCAGATGAACTCGTAAGATCTCCTGCAAAATTTGCATTGCCAGTTCCTGAATCAAATGTAATGCTACCAGCAGTAATATCTGTAATTACCGATAACGCACCTGAAATAATATTCACAATCCCCGTTGCATTCATCTGACTAATTGTTAATGCGTTACCCGAGTTATCAATCGTCACATCATTTGCATTTGTTACAAATAAATCTCTCAGGTTATTAACAAAATTACCCAGAGAAATATTCTGCGTAGCTGATGTCGCATCAATAGCATTTAATGTTGTTATGTTACCGACATTAAACCCACCACCTTGAGTAAGCTCTCCCGCAGAGGTGATAGATAGATTATTGTTCACATCTAATGCCATCACATTGGTTGCTAGCGTATTCTCAAGCGTAACGGAGTTTAAAGTTCCTGCTGATGCAAAACTTAAATCACCTGATAACTGATTACCAGATGTTATGTTCGTTATTGAAATATCACTCGTATTAGCAGCACTGAAAAGTGCATTACCTGCAATAGTTAAATCACCACTATTAGTAATATTCCCAGCCTGAGCAGTAAATGAGGCTGCATTGCTGATACTGCTTGTTGTAAGATCAATCGCATCAGAATTAATCAGTGTTGCATTAACTGCATTAAAACCAACTGTATTTAAATTAACAATGCCATCTAAAATAACATTTCCGGTAGTTGCATTAAATTGTGAATCGCCTGTTACGTTTATAGCAACGCCAGTTAGATCTCCAATACTACCACCCGCATTAACCGTTAAATCACCAGTAACAGTCGTAACATCACTCACAGCTGCCCCATTAAACTGAAGATTAGCTGTATCACCGAAGTTAACATCATTAATATCCGTAACAACCACGTCGTTTGCTGCATTAACGATAAGGTCATTAAAATCATTACCCGCATTGTTTAACAGAACATCAAATAACTGACCTGAACTATTACTTGCATCCATTACAGTTGTACCGGCTACCTGAAGGGCGCCCGAAGTATTAGTGATAACACCTCCTGCAAATACACCTATATGACCACCAATAATCATATCACCCAGATCAACCGTTGAGTTGTTAACCAGTAACACGCTATCAAGCACACCTACACCTCCAGTTAACTCAAAACCAATACTGTTAAAATTATTTCCAGCGGCACTTAATATACTACTGCGCGAATCACTCACGCTAAATACTGACGAACCCGCGACCGTAATACCGGTTCCCGTTAAATCCTGTTCGATATCACCATCACCTGCTTCAAAGTCTCCCAGATTACGCTCATTACCCGGCAGGTTGTCACCAATAGCTGTCACTCTTAAATCACCACCAACAGTAGAACTACCCAGTGTTATCTTATTTTCATCAGTAATCGTTACATTATTTAAACCGGTATTATTAATTAATACAAAACCGGAAAAATCATTCGCTGCTTCACTTAAATCAATTGAACCTGCACCTGCATTAAGTGTTACATCACCAGCAGTGCCATCGGCTAAACCAGTATCACTATCCTGTGTTAATGAAGTGCCGCTAACCTGTGAAATACCGACAGCATTAACAGTTAAACTGCCCTCACCTACACTGGTATTTCCGAAAACTATATTGTCAACATCTGTAATCGAAACATTGTTATTACCTGAATTATTTAATGAAACCGGCCCCGCAAACTGATTATTTTCAGCCAATGCAATTACACCGACACCCGCATTAAAAGCAACTGAACCAGCTAAACCTGTTACGGGTTGTGCCTGCGTAAAACTCGATCCACCCAACTGTGTAACACCAACACTGGTGAGTTCAAATATTCCTACACCCATACTTATGTCGGCCAGCTGAATATCATTTACATCAACAATAGAAATAGAATTCGCATTAAGCACACTTAACTGATTAAAATCATTAGCTGCTGTATCAAGCGTTATAGATGCCGCTCCCGAATCTAAAACAGCACTATCTGAAACCAGCGTACCCGAGTCAGTAATATCACCAGTACTTGTTACTGTTAAAACAGTTGAGTTTATATTGCCTAAATTGGTATTAGCATTATTACCTAAATCAACGGTTCCATTTGTAGCTAAAAGATTGAGCCTGCCTGATAATGTGTTATTAACATTACTAATATCAATTCCACCATTAGTAGACGTTAAATTTAATAATGCGGAGCTTGATAAAGCATTTGTCTGCGTAATGTTATTGAGCACATCAATATTTAACGTCCCCGTATATTGAAGCCCGGCAAGTGCAAGGTCGTTATCTTCGACTATATCAATGGTATTAGCAGATGCGTCACTATTGGTAATAAACAGATTAATTGCATTTGTTTGAAGTGGCGATGAAGTGGCTCTAACAGTATCAAGCGTTAAATTATTTGCAGCAACTTTAAATGCATTATTGTTATCTACCGTTTCCGCACTTAATGTAACATCACTAGCTGTTGTTCCAATATTACCTGTAAGCGTTATAAGATCATTTAAGCCATCACCGGCTAAAACTTCAATATCCGTTTTATTTGTGTAATTCACAGTGATGAATGTTGTAGGCCCTGGAATTGTATCTGTTGCATCAACAGTATAACTAGTCGAATCTAATGAAATTTCATCATTAAAAGCAGAACCATTTATAATCAGTGTATTCGCGGTTACATTATCAGTAACCGCGACAGCATTAACATACGTAACATCAAAACTATTATTTAAGCCAGAAAGGTTTTCAAAACCATATGTCACTATTCCATTCGGCGCAGATGAAACATCAGGTGTAAATACTGCCCGATCAAATCCGGTGCTACCGGTAGCACTATCACGGAAGGTGACTGTGTCATTACCGCCTTCACCATCAAACATGGCAACACGGCCACTATTGGTTCCGTCAAACTCAACAATTAAAGAGTCTACTGATGCTCCAGCACCACCCTGTATACCAGTAACACTATTATTAAAATTGGTATCTTCTACTGAGCCTCCGGCTTCAACAATAAACTCATCTTCCAGGTTTCCACCTATTAAGATATTGAAATCGATAAATGAAAATGTAACCCCATCTGAATCTAGTACGGTACCATCATTATTTCCAGAAATAGTCCAGGTATTATCAAGATCTTTTGCTCTTAATATACTGTCTGTATCATTGCCTCTAAAACCTTCAATATCATTAAAGCCAACAACACCGTCACCTATATTGATATCAACACTTAACTGATTTGAAAGATCAATGGTGTCACCAATATTATGATCACCACCACTTAACGAAGTAACAATGCTCGAGTTATCTAAAACCCTGAATGAATCATCCTCAGTACCGCCAGTAACATTATCAAAATTAGTAAACTTTGTTATACCTTCCGTATCACTCGAGGGTATTCCACCATCTATTAATAAAGAATCACCTACGGCTCCCTGATTTATACCATCAACTATCCATAGCTGATCAATATTAGCGCCAATGATTGTATTATGAACAGGATCTGAAACAACAAGGTCAGTCCCTACAGTAACAACCGTTAAAACAGGGGCTGATATTGTTTCTATATTATTTACATCAAATTCAGAATTCCCAGTAAATGGTGCGCCTGTTGAAAGTGCTGAACCAAGATTTACTATTACACCATCATCAACTGTTTTGAAAGTAAGATCCAAAGTATCAATTCCGGCACCACCATCAATAGTTCCAGAAACGTTACCTGTATTTGAAACTATGAATTGATCAGCAGCAGAATTACCAATTAAATTTTCTACAAAGGAATATATGGCCGCTAAACCCGAAGTAGCATCGGTAACCAATCCGCCGTCTGTAGCATTAATTGTCCAGCTATTATCGCCAGCACTAGCGGTTAAATTATCGACACCCGCTCCACCATTTATAGAGCCTGTAAACTGATCTGTTGAAAGCGTAAATTGATCAGCACCATCATTACCAACCAGACTTTCCATTAACTGAAACTGAATCGTTCCTTTTACCGTGCCCGCACCCGAACCGGTAATATCCCACACGTTAGTATTTAAATTTGTACCAGCCTCTGTATCCAGACTAACAACATCAGTACCCGCAGCTCCACCAGAGAAATTACCATTTGTTACCGCATCCGCAATATTAAACGTATCATCTGTTGCGCCACCATTTATCAACGTCATACCAGTGAAAGAAATTGCACTGTTTACATCGCCAGCATTATCACCGCTTATATTCCAGGTGTTTGCGACTAAAGATGGGCCTGTTAGTGTGTCATTGTTTCCGGTTAATAACTCGACATCACTAAATGTTGTTACACCTGAAATATTAGTTACGTTTCCAGAAGTGTTACTAACAATTGACCAGTTAGTTGCAGAAGTTTGTTGATTTACTATTTCATCTATAACCGCATCCACACCACCATTAATATCTGACACCACTCCATTTTGTCCAATATTAAAGGTATCAACATCTGACCCTCCAACTAAATTATAAAAATCAGTAAAGTTAGTAGAAGTATCGACAGTTCCAATACGTGTTGCCGTTATATCCCAATTATTAGCGGAATCTCCGCCACGAAGTGTATTAGAAGTGAAAATAGAATTAGCTGTTATATCCGTTAAATTTATAACATCTATAAACCCATTAAGGTTAGAATCCCCTGCTGTTACACCACTAACACCAGCAACACCTTCAAGTTGAACGGTAACCGCCTTACCATTACCTGCTGTATAAATATTAAGTGTATTTGTGCCAGAGGCCCCACCATTAATTAATCCAGTAATATCACCCTGCGTTACGTTATCATCAATAAAGTTAAACGTATCATTACCAACTGAACCGGTTAAGTTATTAAAGCCGGAAAATTCCAACTGATCTATATCACCTTTATTCACAAAACCCGCATTAATATCTTCGATACTCCAGACATATGCGTCACCACCCGTACTATCACCAATTAACGTACTATTTGTTCCATTACCTGTTACTTTTTCAAAATTAGTTCGATTTCCGGCTATCCCAGAAGCGACATTAAAAGTAACAACGGCTAAATTAGATAAATCAATATCATCCGTACCATCACCGGCATCTACAGAACCATCTACATCAAAACCTCCATTAAAAGTAAAGGTATCATTTCCATCGCCGGCAGTAAGGTTCTCAATCCCTGTGAAATCGACACTTAATGTTATAGCTGCAGTATCGGATAAAGTTCCACCATTTTGACTATCAATCAACCAGGTTGTATTTACCCCATCTGGTCCAATTAACGTATCATATTGTGGCGCGCCTGCACTGGCACCACCATTTAAAGTTAAACCTGCTGCCGTATCAGTAATCACTGTAAATGTATCAGCACTTGTTCCGCCTGTTAATTCTTCAAACTCACTAAAAATAGTAACACCATCAGTTGCTGTTGCCGCATCCACTAAAAGACTGGTATCACCGACAGATCCTGAGCCACTTCCATTAATGAACCAGTTTGAATCTGCATCTACACCTAACAATACATCCGTTGCAGTATTAGAATTATTGCCTGTAATTGTCTCGATATTATCTATTTCTAAAACGCCATTACCAGTCTGATCAGCTACACCGGCTATTTGAACTGTTGTGCCGATAGAGCCACCAGAAAATAAAGTAAGGACATCTAACCCGGTACCACCATCAATCAAACCATCAATGGTTCCCGTACTGGAACTAAATGTAAATGTATCAACACCCGATAAACCAATTAAATTTTCAAAATCATCAAAATGTAGTGTTGAATTTAAATCTCCTATATCAGCACCCGTTATATCCCAGTCATTATTGATATCTGCAGCATTTAAGGTGTCTATACCTGCACTACCCGTAACATCCACCTGACTTGTAAATGCAGTTGTGTGATTAATATTTAAGATCGCAGAAGATGTACTAACAAGAGATAACTGAGCCGTCTTAGTAACACCAGCTTGAACTACGCCAGCATTTACAGCATCACCATTTACTACATTAATATCACCATTTAAGGTTACGACTGGCGCTACTGTCGGCCCCGTAAGCTCAGTTGCCGTAATTGAAACATCTCCCGCCACACCACCCGCAAAAGTAGGTGTACCCGCAGAGAAAGTGGCACTACTACCGTGTGCATCAATAGCACCTAGAGTAATATTATTTGCTGCAAGCGTTACATTACCACCAGCCAAACCTGCCGTATCTACAGGTACGTTAGCACCAAAGGTAGTAATATCACCCGTACTGATACTTGTATCAGAGTTAATAGTTACTTCAGCAGTAGTCGTTGTTAGCGCATTTGTACTAGAGCCGCTTGTATTAATATCTCCGGAGGCAAAGCTATTTGAAGCGGTTACATTAAGTGACTGAGCGGTAATGGCATTAACACCCACATTAATATCACCCGTAGAAGTAATCGAAATATCACCTAAAATAACGCCTCCACCTACGGCACCAATCGCAACATTACCAGCTGTGATTGCTAAAGACTGTTCACGAGATGTATTTCCATTAACAAAACCTTGAAACGTTAATGAACCTGTACCTGTATTAATTGTATTGGTTGTCAGATTTCCAGCTGCTATTGTCGATTGCAAAACAACAGGCGCATTAAATGTTGCAGCACCATCTGAAGTAGAAACATCACCGTTTAAATTAATTGCAGTTGCATTAACTGTGAAGTCAGAATCATTGATACCGATATTAGCATTAGTAATTGCAATATCATTTACATCGGTAATGATAACAGCGGTAGAAGTTACATCCGTACCTGATGTAACTATATCAACACTTCCTTTAAAATCATTTGTTACGTTTGTTAAATTTATATGACCATTTGTACTATTTAATGATGTAAGACCTGAAACATCCAACCCATTGCCAGTATTTATCTGCGTAATACTTCCATCATCAGCAGTAACTGTAAACCCATTACCAATAGTAGATTCACCTAGTTGTATAGAATCAGCATCACGTAATGTTACTGTTTGAGCAGATGATAAAACGGCTCCATTAAAATCATTTCCACTATTTCCAAAATTTATAATACCAGCTGTTGCATTTGCAATGAGAGTAGATAAACCTGTAACATCAACCGACTTCCCAGAAACCTGATTTATCGAACCATTTGAATCTGTTGCAGTTACCGTTAAGTCATTACCAACTGTTGTGTTATTAAAAGTAACATTTGGTGCTAAAAGCGTTAAATCATTTGTGAAAGCAATATTGTCCTGTAATGTAAAATCTGTAATATCTGTAAGAGATAAATCGGCTATATCACCTGCGTTAGACGTTGAAAAAGTAGGATCATTGGTAAAGCTGTTACCAGCGTTGCTCAAATCAATTGACTGACCGCTTACTACTGTTATTCCAGTTGATGCACCTGCAACGGTTAATGCACCCGGGTTAGTAATAACATTAGCAGCTGTGACTGTTCCATTTGCTGTTAATAATAGAGCATCACGCACATCACCCTGAATAGCCAAACCATCTGTATTATCAACAATAACAACATCATCAGCATTTACGATATCAATTGAAACATAATCAGCATTTGTAGAATCAAGTTGTATATCTACATTATTATTAACACTAGTAGTATTACGTGCAGTTAATGACGTTAAACCATCAACTGAAATAACAGCATCAGTCAGGTCCTGTATTGCAGTTGTATTACTAGTGCTGGTAATACCCGCTACAATTGTTAAGTCATTTGTAACATTTGTAGTAGATAAACGTATTCTTCCTGTTTCGTGTAAAACTACATCGTTAGCATCAAGTTGAACAGAGTAAAAATCATTAGCATTTGAATCTAATGTAATTATATCATCGGTTGCAATTAGATCTGCAAACCCACCATTACCCATATCAATAGACGTTCCAGATGCCTGAGTTATATCACTACCTGTTCCAACCGCTCTTAGCCTTATTGAAGCGCCTGATGTATCTGTAACTGAGATGTTACCCACTTCTAGATCTCGATTATTACTAAGCCGAAAAGAGTCGGCTGCAGTTGAGGTTGATACAGTTCCAGTAAACTCATTAGTAACATCTTCCAATGCTATATCATTACTAGTAGCTGTAAAAACAGAGGTGCCAGTAACTACCAACGCTCCAGACTGGGATATATTCCCAGACCCACTAGCAGTCACAGCAAGGTCACGCGTGACAGTTGAGGCGCCTAGTATAATTGAACCTAAATCGACTAAAGTTAAATCACGTGCTGTAGTTGTAGTTACGGTACTAAAATGATTTTCAGTATTATTTAAAGTGATATCACGACTAGAACTTAATGTTGTTACACCCGTTATTTCTAATTCATTTGTAGTGCTAGCGGTTTGAGTAATTGAACCTGCATTTGCAGTAACATCTAAAGTTGTTGTAGTAAGAATTCTACCTAAATTAATGCCAACCCCTGTTCCATCACCAACAGTATCACCGCTTGCAGCAATACTGACAGCACCTGAGCCTGCAAGAATGTCACCACTTGAATCACTGTTATCAAAAGTTGTTGAATTATCTGCGGAGAAAGCACCGCCACTGGTATTAATGTTTCCGTTTATATCTATATCACCATCTACTGTGATATCTACTGCACCGCCTGCCGTTGTTATAGTTGCAATATTAGAGAAACTGACACCAGTTGCAGCGGCGGCTACTTCAGCAGTGAATGCCCCACCCGTTGTTGTTACTGCACCATCAACTGTAATGGAACCACCTGTATTTGCAGTTAAAGTAATATCTCCATTAAGAGTTAAAACAGCTCCCGCAGTTTGAATATCAATATTATCTCCTGTTGCACTAAAAGAGCCGTCATATGTAGAAACGATTGCTGCAATATTTACATCACCACCATCTATACCGTTACTATTCGCAATTAAAGATAAATTTAGTATATCTAAGCTAGCTCTATTTGAGTCAAGAATAGACTCGTTTATATTGATATCATGATCAGCTCGAAGTGTAAGTGAATACGGGCCTACTTCTGGCGCCAATTGAATATCTAACTCACTTGCTAAAGTTATATTACCACCAGTAGGTTCAACTGAACCACCAGTAGTAGTTTCAACCAATACATTAGCTCCATCTAGAAATGTAGCGAGCAAAGTAGCTGTTGTTAAAACCGAATCTGTAGCATCAGGTGAAAATATATGATCAAAAGTGGCATCACTTGTATCATCAAGCGTTTCAGTACAGGCACCACACACGCTTTGAATTATTATATTATAGGGATCTATTAGCCAGGTTCCCGCTTCACCATTTTCAGCCCCAACATTTACATTTAAATCAAGGTCAACCACTTTGGCTGAAGTTTCAACAAAACCACCATTTCCTGAAACTTCACCTCCGTGCGCAGATATTTGACCAAATATTTTAGCTGATTCGTCTGCCCATACAATGATTCGTCCACCGTCACCGGATGATAAACTATCTGCTTTTAATTCAGAATTTTGACTTATGTAAACACCAGAAGAATTTCTTATTTGTGTATTCTCTCCTTTGTAATCTCCACCAATTAAAATTTCACCCGCATCATTAGCTGCATTAACTTTAACTGATGATTGATCTAGCAATGCAATTCTATTTCCTAGAACTTTTACATTTCCTCCATCTTGTTTAACTGAACTAGCACTAACAATACTAGTACCCGTGAGTAAAGTTTTATCAGAAGAATGTAATTCAATGTCACCCGCATTTAGATTTGAAGAGTCGGCTAATACGTTGCCGCTATTAGTAATATTTTCTCCAAGTAAAACAATCTGCCCGGCTTTATTAGCTAACGATGAAACATCTATTACCCCTGCATTAACAACATCCGCACCAGTACCCAAAGTAAAAGAACCATCATCATTTACAACAACACTCGTTGCCTGCTCTATTCCGTTACTATTAACAGCCTGAGAAAAAACATCCTGTGACTGGCTAGCTGTTAGTAATACACGACCTGCTTCGGCAGTAATTTCACCTTCATTTAATATTGCTGGGTCAACCCCTAATTCATCCTGTAATATAGTTTTAGTTATTTTAACACCCATCAAACCTTCATTATCAAAGGTTAGAATAGCTTCTTTACCCGCCGCTAAATTAATCGCTCCTAAATTAGCACTAATAAAACCTGTATTTGTAACTTGCTTACCTACCAGTGAAATATTTCCATTTCCAATCGTGCCTGCAATATACTCTTCGTTTTCAAATCTTCCTCCAAGCGATGCATTTAAAATACCACCATTTATCACTGCACCAGTTGTTCCATCAATAGAACTAAAAACATAGTCTCCATTCATAAAATCGGAAGATTTAATATCCAGACCTGATGCAATTAATCCTCCGACATTTACAGACGAACCTGAACCAAAGAAAACACCATTTGGGTTAACCAGTGCTATTCGGCCATTGGCATTTATCTGCCCTAGAATTTCAGATGCACTGCCACCAATGATTCGATTTAAAGCAATAGAAGATGAGTTGGGCTGTAAGAAATTAACGATTTCATTTGAACTGACATTAAAGCTCTGCCAGTCAATTGCGAGAGAGGAAGAAAGCTGATTGATATTGGTAGTTAAACCGGCCTGAATAATGGAACCCGCACCACCAACAACATTACCACCTGTTGGGCCTGCATAAGAAAAAGACGGATAACAGAATAAAAATGAATAGAAAAAAAGCTGAGAATAACCACTCATCCCTAACCGAATTCTATTTCTAAAGCATGAATTTAGTTTTTTCGAAACATCACTCAATTCATTTTTTATTTTAACAGCCATGTCGTACTACTCTCTAATTTTTAATACTTAAACACGTCCCTGTGCCTGATTTACCATATTTTTCTAAATTATTATTTTATAATTAACATTTATTCTAACGATAAATTATTCTTTATAATTTTTAATTAGACTACAAAGGTTTAGTCATTATTGAAAAGTTAGAGTTAGTTCCATTGGTTGCCGCAAATAAAACAGTATCATCCGTACTTGTTCCATCAACTACAGCAAAAAAGCCAGTATAACCAGTACCTATATGATCACAATTATTCGTACCTGGATCAGTTATATCTATTGACGTGATCAAGTAAATATTCTTTTCAGCATCAGGAATGCTTTTTACCCCTTCATATCTGCAATTTGAAGGGGTACCTGTATCACCTCTAAAAGCAAATATAGCTTCATCATCTTCTGAAAGTATTCTTACGATATGAATATCTGTAGATGTTGGTGTGTGAGCGCTTCCAACCCATCTTGCAAATGAATCTGCAGCCAGTCGAGCCATAGTCGCACCACGGTTATAAAGCGGGTCAAACAACAACGTAAGTGAACCGGATGCAAAACCAGTACCAGTCATATCCAGCGCTAAACTAGACTCCCCAGTTACTGTTCCCGTAGCACTTACACTACTTGCAGTTATCTTTGCACCGTTTAAATAAACATCAAGTGTAGCCGTTAGGCTAGAACCAGAGACACTTGTAATCGTGCCCTGATATAAAACAGCTTCCGTTTCATCAAAGAAGATAAAAGCATTGTCATTAACGAAACCACGAATATCGGTTAATGTTGTTCCATTATTAACAGAACCTGTTCCTGTAAATAAACCGTTGGCATTTTCAGAAGGTGTACCACCACCCGAACTACTACAACCCTGCAAACTCAAGAAACCTATAAACAAAGCTGCAAAAAAACCTAACACATTGTTTTTATTAGTATTAACCGTGGTTTTCATAAATATTTCCCTTAAAAGTCATTTTATTTGGACAAACTAACGCGTAATTATACAGAGAAAGCCCATAGCAAGCTAACGTAAGTCATTGAATCACGTGATTTAATTCACAGTTATTAATGAGATTAGTGAACATGTATTAGAATACTACAGGGGGACAGGCTTTAAGGCTGATCTAATAGCGACAAAGAGCTGTCTTAACGTGCTTAAGTGGCGTGTTTGATATTAATTAACCGCCAGTATCAGATTTAAATTCTTTAATTTACAGGGTTAATTGAAAAGCGTTAATTAAGTGCTTTGCGTGAACCGAATCTAGCTTAATCTAGTTGCTTAACTTCATTATTGTGTTTTAAATCGGACCACTTCAATGGTAAAAATTCACTAACTAATGACGTATCATGCAAACCTTCTAAGGCTTTTGTTTTTTGTGCAGTAGCATCAGGGGACAGATCGATATCAATACTATCAATGATATTATTCATTAATTCATGCATTGTTGAGCGGCTTACACGTTTATCCAGTTCTTCTTGAGAAGCAGCTAAAATCTGACTGGGAACAAACTGAACACAAGCCATGACCTTGTCTGAAATTGGAAAAAAAACAAAATGCTGGATAGTATCTCTTATAACTTCCGTATCTGGTTCAACCTGTAATTTTACCGCAACGACAGGTAAGCTATTTAAAGGTCTCCAGTTAACAGGCGCTATATATTCATGTCGTCCATTCATTAAATCGTTTGCGTAAGTTGAAAAATTACTGGTCAAATAATCTCCAATTACTTTTTCAAATGCCCGTGGATGAAATAAAGAATAATCATTATTTTCTTTATTAATTGATTTAACGAGACTAAAAGACATTCTTAATTCTGCAAGAACACCTGTAAACCATGGACCATAAAAAGCCCACGTGTTATAAAATAAATCAAAATGCTCCCACGAAATATTATTTACAACACATTCATCTTGAAATTCACGAAACACCATTTCGTCCATTTTATAAGAATTTGATGGCAAAATTTGCTTGTGATTAGAACGTCGAGGTCGATGCTTAGGCGCCTTAAATTTAATACTGGTTCCATCAATATCACAAGATATTGTTTCTGCATCAGAAAATTCAGGCCCTTTCGGTGTAACCAAACCTTTAGACTTACGTAACTTATAACGAACATGCATAATTAATACTTTTAGTTTAGTTGTATTGCTTACCCTTGAGACTTTTTGCACCTGACGTCACAGCACCTGCCACACCAACAATACCTGACACTGTAACGGTAGCACCTGATAATGCAAATGCAGTACCTGCTGTTGATATACCAAAACCAGTCGTTTTAAGAGCACCTGTCACCCCGACATCAGAAACAATAATATTCCCTAATATTTCCTTATGATGTAATCCGGATTTCATACAATCTCCATTTGGTGTTAAACCTAGCTTTTGACCCAACTCTAATGCATATTTAGGCTTAGACGTTGGTCCATAAATTAGTGCCAGAGCACAATTAACTCTAATATACTCAATA
This sequence comes from endosymbiont of Galathealinum brachiosum, assembly GCA_003349885.1. Classification (NCBI taxonomy): domain Bacteria; kingdom Pseudomonadati; phylum Pseudomonadota; class Gammaproteobacteria; species endosymbiont of Galathealinum brachiosum. Next base: position 220,412 of record QFXC01000008.1, read on the forward strand.
GTTAACGATATAAACACCACGCTCATCTTCAACTTTGGGTCGCCCTACTTTTCCTTTTCTTGTTTGTCGCAGGGTAATTTCATCAATTCTATCTTTGAAATATGAACGACCTAATACCAGTTCGTGGTTTAACGAACTTCTAATATCATCTATCACATCCTCATCGATATGCTGTTTAAATAAATCTCGGTAAGACTTCAACCTTAATTTTTCATTGCTATTAAGACTTAGATAAACAGGGTGTTTTTCTTTAACAGCGTTTTTTATACCTTGTGCATTAACTGCGTAACTAGACCAGGGATACTCTGCGGGATGTTTTACCATATTGGCTCGAACGGGGTTTAATTCTATATAGCGCATGCAGGTAAATAAATATGCATCACTATCAACCAGACTGGATTTAAAACGACCTTCCCATAATGATCCTGTTCGGTTATGTTTTTTATTAAAGAACCTGACATACTGACTACCTAAAGACTGCATCATTTCAGAAACAGAATGCTCATCCATTGGTGTTACTAATAAATGAACATGATTCGTCATTAAAACATAAGCATGAATTTTACAGTCAAATTTTACTGCCGTTTTTTCTAAAATATTGAGGTAGCGAGAATAATCGTCCCGTTGATAAAAACAGGGCTCACGATTATTACCACGTTGAATTACATGTTGAGGAATTCCTATTAAATTAAATCTTTTCTTTCTTGCCATAACACACATCCATGTGGTTATTTCGATTTTAGTATATTAGAAACAATTGTGCTCTGGCACCAATTTATGTGGCCAATTTATTTTGGCACCAATTTATTTTAGGGCTCAAAAACCATTGATGCACTACCACTGTAACTACCATTTGAATAAGACATCAAAAGACCAATATCTGCCGCTGTCAATGTAGTTGTGAAACCAGTATAAGTTCCATTTACATTAGAATCTGTACAACTATTAAAAACCACATTAACACTATAAATATTCACACCAGAGATAGGAGATATAGAGCTAGCTACATCCATAACACAACCAGCTAAAACCGGCGTAGTACTATTAAAAGTATTTTCTCTAGATAGAGCCCCTGCACCGCTAATAATGGTATTAAAACCTTCGGTTGATGCCCCATTAATTGGTCCACGCCATTCCTTCGCTACACGAGTCAGCTCTGAATCAGCATTATTCAAACCATACGTTAATGAAAAGGTACCACTACCAGCCCCTGCACCCGTTAATGTACCTGTTATAGATGATTCTGAAGTTATTGTACCTGCTACTGTTGTTGTACCTGCCAATAAGACCCCATCTTTATAGACATTAACTGTTCCAGTAAAGTCACTACCTGTAACATTTGTTATAGTGCCGTCATACAATAGAACATTATCAACACTCATAAACATGAAACGATTTCCACTAACCATCCCTTGTAAATCAGCAATGGCTAAATCGGTCAGATCATCGGCTTCCTTAACAGATGCGGAACCAGTGAAATACCCATCAGGATTTTCATCTGCAACAGAAGAGCTACTACTAGAACAGCCCTGAATAATAAAGATCGATAAAAACGCCGCGAATACAGCTGAAAATAAAAATAAGCTATTGTTTTTATAACCATTAACCATATGTTTCATAAATTCATTCCCTTAAAAATAATTTAATATTTAGACAAATAAGCGCACAATTATACAGATTAAGCCCATAGCAGGCTAACGCAGGTCTTTAAATCACGTGATTTAACTCACAGATAGTGTATAGATTTGTGCAACTATTCAGAGATATACAAGTGAGTAGAGGTTTTAACGGAAGTAATCAGAGCAAGGTGTTATTTGCTTACACCTGAATAACAGCTTCGTACATTAATGCTTCTGTACGCCTTATGAATGGTAATGATTGTGCAATTATGAAAATCAGAATTAACGATTAAAGGGGCGGCAATACCCCACCCCTTTAATTATTATGTGTTGAGTTAACCACCTGATATAAAATTAAAACATATTCAGGCAATCACCTCTCTCAAACTAAAATATGTACTCACCTCATTTCGATCATATTGATAAAAATAACAGGTACCAACACTGACTTTTACGGACACACCACTGGCCTGCTTAATTGTCATTTCATATTCACTAATTTGCTGCTCAGATTCTATGTTCTGGTTAATTGCACATTCTGTACAGCATTTTTGTGCACACCGGTCTTCACCTCCGCACAACAGATCGGAACAATGCTTTCCTTTAATGTTGATATTTTTCGGCAAGCCCAACAATTCATTACAGTGTTTATTTAAATAACCGATATTACCGTCTGCATTTACACCAAAGACGGCGTCATCACTGTCATCAAATATTGACTTAATGGTTTGTTTAACGGGTTTCGCTGTTTTAAAATTTTCTTCTTTATAATCGTAATCAATTTGCTTTGCGCTACATTTAGTAGTCATATTTTTATAAGCCCTTGTTTTGTCACTCCTTAGAATTGAATCTCCCTGTGGCTGTATTTATACCAATGACTTAAGCGTTTCTCTGTAACATAGATCACATTAAACTATTATTTTTTAAGAATTTTCTCTGTCTAATCAACAACCTACCCGAACGAAGCATTCAACTCAACAACATTAGGATTCTCTGATGAAATAGCTATAACACACCTACACCACTCACTTTGATATAAACTATCGAACTAAAGGCTGTCTTTTACAGTTGAGCTATAATTATTTAACACTTTCAACATCATGCTATCTATCATGTCGATTTTTAAGAATGTAAGCGTCACATCACTCCGTTTAATCATACTGTGTTTATTTTTTAACCAGTCAAGCTATGCAGCAACTCACCTGACCTTCTGCATGGATGAAAAAGATGTCTTCCCATGGAGCCTGCCCTCCACTCAGGACGGGCTTAATCTGGTTTTACTCAATATGGTAGACAAGGAGCTTGCAGACATTCATATTAACTATATTTCTATGCCATGGAATGACTGTTTTATACAATTAAAACACAATAAAGTGGATGGTGTTTTTCAGGCCAGTTATGTAGAAAGCAGAAAAAAATTTGGTGCTTACTCTAAAGATGAGAACACCGAAGACAGTAAAAATGCGTTACATATAGATTCATATTCACTCTATACACTAAAAGACTCATCAGTTAATTATGACGGCAAGACAATTACTGGCCTTAATAAAAAACCCATTGCAACGAATAAAGGTTATTCCATTTTTGAAGATCTGCAATCAAAAAAGCTTCCTGTTTATGGACACAACTCCTCAACAATTAAACAATTTAGAATAATGATGAATGGAAAATTTTCTGCCGTTGCATCATTAACATTTGACGGTGATTACTTATTAAATCAACCTGAGTTTTCAGATAAAATTATCAAAATAAAACCCGCATTGTCTAATAAACATTATTATTTAATGCTTTCTAACCAGCTTGTCGATAAACAACCGGAACTGGCGGATAAAATATGGAATGAAATACAACGCATTAGAGCTTCACAGGAATACCAGAATGAAATGACTGGCTGGTGGATTAAAAACAGATTAAAACATTAATTAATCTGTTTTATTTTTTCTCTCACTTTATTGACGATTGTTATTAAATTATTTTTATTTTTTTCCGGCAATGTTTTTAACGCTGACACCCTGTCTACATAATCTTCTGTTACCTGCAAACTGGACTGGATAATTTCATGTAACTGCCCCGCCGATATATTTAAGTGCCTGGCCAGTCGTTGAACTGCCTGAATTAAATTAACCGGCTCATCACTATCATTCAGAAGCTGGCCATAATCACCAAATGGCATCACCGATAACATATCGTGTATTGCATATGCCCGCATCGGTGTTGGGTCATAAACGGGTGTGAATGCTGCCTCACCCTGATTGAGTAATACCGAAAGATTTTCTAAATGCAAATCACCGTTACCGGTTAATAGCGATAGTACCAGACGTTTCATCAGGTGCTGCTTACCTTCTTTACGTTGGCTTATGATATCCATTGGGCTTTTATCTATCGCCGTGCCAATGGCATCATAACTGTAACTATAATGATGCGTGATATCGGCATCACCTGTTGCCAGAACAGAATACAGAGTTTCCATAAATACCGGTGTATTCGCCACATCCCGATCAAATCTCTCTACCGCTAAAACCGGTATACCACGCATATCGGATAACCAGTATCTGGGCACTTCAAAACCAGCTTCTTTATGCACATCCAGTGCTAGCGCCTCTAGTTCATTTATACCCGGGTATGCGGTATTTTGCTCAAACTTCACCACCACATCTGTCATTTGTGGTGCCAGACCTCGGCTCGGCAAACCAATTCGATTATCCCAGCCGGTTTCCGGAATGCTGAGTAATATTTTCGGAATCGCTCCACCCACACTTGGCGTTGGACCAATAATATTTATTAACTCACTGGCATCCTGATCTAACCAGCTAAGCATTTCTTTTAATGAAAACCCCAGATCTTCAGATATCTGAAACAACTCTGCTGCCGGTGGTGTTGCATACCATTGCAGGGCTTTTTCATCATTTTCAAATACGTCTAAATGCCCTATTGCACCGTGTCCGCTAATTTTTAATATTTCCCAGTCTGCTTCCAGCCCGCTAGAAGGCTGTATGCCTTTTTTAGCCAGGTACGTTAACACCAGTTTGCGCTGAAAATTATGTTCACCTTTTGGTGGCACCAGAGACTGTATAGGGGGTAGAAAATCGAAGAATTCTATTCTAGGGCGAATGATCGTGCTTTCCTGCACGATTTCAGGTGCATACAACAAACCCAGACCCGGCTGTTGTAATGAAAGATAATCTAGTTCATAGGTAAAGCGGCAGTCTGATTCAGTTAAATACAGTCGCCCCATCTTTACCGGTTTACCGGTTTGGCGAGTCCACACAACAGCCTGTCTATCGCGCTGCATTGTTACACCTAACTTTAATAACGAAAGACCCTGTCGTTATACTTTCATTCATACTTGAATAAATATTCATTATTCAGGCGCTTTATTTAAACAGCGAACCACTGTTAATTTTTTGCATGACAGGCTCATCAGGGCCAAGACACAACTTCAAACCAACTATATTAGCCAGATTCTGTAAGCTTGAAAGGTGCATATCCCCTGCTTTTTTAGCCCTGGAAAGCGTTTCTGCAGAAAGCCCCGCTCGTTCAGCCAGATCTTTCTGATTAAGCCCTTTACGTTTAGCTAACTCGAGTATTTGTGTAAGCAATTGAGTGGTGATACTCATTATGTTGACCTTAATATCAATAAGTTACTAAATATTAGTATTAATTGATATATATGTCAATTATATAAATTGACACTAAAATCAATAATATTTAAATATATCAATAAATTGATCTTAAAATCAATTATTAAAGCAATTTATACAATTTACAGCTCTAACATTAAAGAATAGAAAATCAGCCTTACAGAAAAGAAGACCAAAAGAAAGCGAGCCCATTAAAGCTGAAAACGCAATAAATAATCACTATTGATATTGAGATCTTCACCAAAACTAATAACACCTTTACCCTGTAGAACCACCTCTTCTCTACGTAAAAATATAGTTTTGCCACCCTGCATTTGTAAATAGGTACCATTGGTGCTTTCATCTATCAGCACATATTTACCTCGTCGACACTCTATCTTTGCATGCACGCGTGAAGCTAACGACGAAGCAATCATCTGACTGCATTGAATGTCGCGCCCAAAAGTATAAACATCATCTTTGGGTGTTAACTCATGTTTTTTATACTGATAATAAAGACTTAAAGACTGGTCACCCGTAAGTGCCACCTTATTAGTAATAATAGTCGACATGCGAGTTACGTCATTTGGCTCCCACATCACCTCAATGATAGAGACAGGCTCAACCTTACCTTTAACATGAGTACGATCTATTTCGCGACATTTGGCAATGAGTTCTGAGGATTTGAGCTGCTGCTTTATAAACTCGGTTGTTATTATTTGTCGGGCTTTTGCAATACCCGCCATTCTGGCCGCCAGATTAACAGCATCTCCAAAGATATCACCATCCTCCTGCAATAAAGCGGGGCCCCAGTTAATACCAATTCGAAAGATAAGACCAACTCCGTTTTGAACAGGCTGAACCTGCATCATTTCATGTAATTCACAGGCACACAGCACGGCAGAGTCTGCGTTAGAAAAACGACACATTATTTCATCGCCGATATGCTTTACGATAACACCCTTATTAGTTTTAATTAAACTCGCCGCAATATTGATAGCACCATTAATCATTTCATTTGCAACGTGGTCACCCAGTCGTTCATATAAACGCGTGCTACCGACAACATCTGCAAACATAACAGCAAAATTCTGTTGTGTTTTATCCATGTAATTTAAAGCCTGTGGTAAGTTCAAAATTGGCAGCGATGTTAAAACACCTGACCGAAACAACCGCTTAATATAGTATAGAAAAAATTTAGCATTAATCAGGTAAATATTTATGAATTGCAAAAACCTAATGCCTGCTCTGGATAATAGCTGGAAGAACTGCCTGAGCAAAGCATTAGACAACGATAACTCATCAGGGCTTAACGCTTTTTTACAATCTGAAATTGATAATGGCATCAATATCCTGCCACCACAGGAGCTCTGGTTTAACGCATTAAACAGCACACCTCTGAATAAAGTAAAGGTAGTCATACTGGGCCAGGACCCTTACCCGACACCAGGACATGCTCATGGCCTGTGCTTTTCAGTTAAACCCGACGTTAAACCAATACCCAAGTCACTTAACAATATCTACAAAGAGCTGAAAGATGATCTGGGCATTATGAATGAGAACGGTAATTTACAAAACTGGGCAAATCAGGGTGTGTTATTGCTAAATAGCGTGCTAACGGTACAAAGCGGCCAGGCTAACGCCCATCAAGGTAAAGGCTGGGAGAAGTTTACAGATGAGATAGTATCAATGATTAATGAGCTTGATCACCCGGTTGCTTTTGTTCTCTGGGGGGCTTATGCGCAAAAGAAAGGCAAAGTAATAGATGAAAGCAGACATCTGGTTATTCGCTCGCCTCATCCATCCCCCCTTTCTTCCTATCGGGGTTTTTTTGGCAGCAAACCCTTTTCACAGATTAATAATTTCTTAACAGAACACGGACAGACTGAAATTGACTGGGCTGTTTGATTAATTCCGGGCACCCCATCGCCACTAAAGCTAACTCCTACAGCAATCTCTCGTATGAGTTAGCTTTAGCTGACGATGAGTAAAACAGAGAGCTAATAGCCCGCCAATTAACGCTTCATACGTCATTTTAAGAGTAAACAGGAATAGTTTAAACTTTCTCTTATATACACCTATGTTTTACCCCCCTTTTTTAGTATAATCCGCGCCTTCGTTTTAAACAGATTTAGTGCAGCTTGCACAGACCTTTGTTTAAGCGTGCTACAAAACCTTAAGAAAGTTAAGTAACACGCTGATTAATAAAGACTTTCAAGCGCACCCGATTGAGCAATACGGCTTCAATCAACAACTAATAATTTAACTTTTTAAGAGTAAGAACATGACAGATCTATCTCGTTACAGAAATATCGGCATATTCGCCCACGTAGACGCGGGTAAAACCACCACTACAGAACGTATTCTGAAACTAACTGGTAAAATTCATAAAACCGGTGAAGTTCATGATGGCGAATCGACAACTGACTTTATGGAGCAGGAAGCTGAGCGCGGTATTACTATCCAGTCAGCTGCAACGACCTGTTTCTGGGATGATCACCAGTTCAACATCATTGATACACCGGGACACGTTGACTTCACAATCGAAGTTTACCGTTCACTTAAAGTATTAGACGGTGGTGTTGGTGTTTTCTGTGCATCTGGTGGTGTTGAGCCTCAGTCTGAAACTAACTGGCGCTATGCTAATGAATCAGCTGTTGCACGTGTTATCTTCATCAACAAGATGGACCGTATCGGTGCTGACTTCTACCGCGTTGTTAAGCAAATCGAAGATGTTCTTGCTGCTACGCCTTTAGTTATGGTTCTGCCAATTGGTGCAGAAGACCAACTAAAAGGTATTGTTGACCTTATTACCCGTAAAGCATGGGTATGGGACGACTCAGGCTTACCTGAAAACTACACATTAGAAGACGTACCAGCTGATATGGTTGATGACGTTGAAGAATGGCGTGAAAAACTAATCGAAACTGCTGTTGAGCAAGACGATGATCTAATGGAAAAATACCTGGAAGGTGAAGAGCCTTCTGAAGAAGACCTTAAACGTTGCATCCGTAAGGGTACAATTGCACTGGACTTCTTCCCTACTTACACGGGTTCTGCGTTTAAGAATAAGGGTGTTCAGCCAATGCTTAACGCTGTTGTTGATTACCTGCCTTGCCCAACTGATGTGCCACCTCAGCCAGAAGTTAATGAAGAAGGCGAAGAAACAGGTGAATTTGCGATTGTAGATCCAACACTTCCAGTACGTTCATTAGCGTTCAAGATTATGGATGACCGTTTTGGCGCTTTAACATTCGTACGTATCTACTCTGGTACGGTTAACAAGGGTGATACGTTAATTAACACCTTTACAGGCAAGAAAGAGCGTATCGGCCGTATGGTAATGATGCACGCTGACAAAGCTGAAGAAATCAGCAGCTGTCAGGCGGGTGACATTGTTGCATTCGTTGGTTTAAAGAATGTTCAAACTGGTCACACACTTGCAGACGAGAAAAACCCTGCAACATTAGAACCTATGGTTTTCCCTGATCCCGTTATTTCTATCGCGATCTCACCTAATGATAAAGGTGGTTCTGAGAAGATGGGCTTAGCTCTATCTAAGATGGTTCAGGAAGATCCTTCATTCTATGTGAATACTGATGAAGAATCTGGTGAGACAATTTTACGTGGCATGGGTGAGCTTCACCTTGATATCAAGATCGATATCCTTAAGCGTACTCATGGTGTAGACGTTACAGTTGGTAAGCCACAAGTTGCATACCGCGAAACAATTACACAGAAAATCGAAGACAGCTACACACATAAGAAGCAATCTGGTGGTTCTGGTCAGTTTGGTAAGATCGATTACATTATCGAGCCAGGTGAGCCAAATTCAGGTTTTGAATTTGAATCAAAAGTAACCGGTGGTAATGTACCTCGTGAATTCTGGCCTGCAGTTCAAAAAGGCTTTGGCTCAATGATGGATAAAGGCGTTTTAGCTGAATACCCATTACTAGACGTTAAATTCACTCTTATGGACGGTGCTTTCCACGCGGTTGACTCCTCTGCTGTTGCATTTGAAATCGCAGCTAAAGGCGCTTACCGTCAGTCAATTTCAAAGGCTGGCCCTCAGTTAATTGAGCCAATCATGAAAGTTGACGTTTTTACACCAGAAGATCATGTAGGTGATGTTATTGGTGACTTAAACCGTCGTCGTGCAATGATTCAGGGACAGGAAGCTGGCCCAACTGGTGTACGCATTAAAGCCGATGCTCCACTAAGCGAAATGTTTGGTTACATCGGTGATTTACGTACAATGACTTCAGGTCGCGGTCAGTTCTCTATGGAGTTCTCACACTACAACCCTTGTCCGAAGAATGTTGCGGAAGAAGTTATTAAAGAAGCTCAAGAGCGTAAAGCTAACAAGTAATCAATATCTAAACGATTACTCGAAAGGCGTCCCCTGTGGACGCCTTTTTTATGCGCACTCAAAAGTATAACATCCCCTTCAAACTATCAGACCGATAGTACTTGACTAAATTAGTCAGGAATTATATAAATAAATATCTACCGTATAAAGATCTTACCCCCTAGCCAATTAAGGAGATCGACATGCATATTCGCGTTACTACCGACCCTATAACATTAAACGATATTCAGAATCTGTCTGGCCACCCCTGCCACTATGAAGGCGACGGCGTTAATGGTCTTGAAATCTATTTTGAAAACCAGAAAAATATGGATGAGTTTTTAAAATGGGAAAATGAAGATGATCATAAAATAACGCTGGTTGGTAACAACAGTGATGATTATGTCGCTGAAGGTTAATTAAAAAGATAAATCTTTTTCTAAAATGATTTAAAGGAGCTCACTATGTTCCGTCGACTCAATTTTTTATTACCTAATGCTAAACTTGCACAAAAAGTAGTTAATGAACTTAGCAGGCTAGGTGTCAACGAAAAAAACATACACACCTATACAGAACACAATCTTCCAACCGGTTCGTTAAATCTTGCCACCGAAAATCAGGCGAATAATGAAGCGCAATTAATTGAAGATATTTTCTGGAAAGGAAACTTAACTTTATTTTTTGTTTTTCTAACCATATGCATTATTGCATTAAGCACACAACAATACTTTCTCTCATTAATGTCACTTGGCGTAATGATTCTGAGTTTTGCTGTAGGTAATTTTTTTGTAAAACATATTCCACACACTCATCTCGGTGAATTTAAACATGCAGTTAATCATAACGAGTTATTAATGATGGTAGATGTACCAGATGAGAACGTCGGATTTATAGAAAACACAATTCACCGCCACCATCCTGCAGCTATAGAAGGCGGAAGCTCCTGGACCTTAAAAGGAATAGACATTTAAAAAAGGGGACGGCGGGATTAAATATACATCGTCATCATCCTGCAGCAATTGAGGGCGGTAGCTTCTGTACTTTAAAAAATTGATATCTAGAGAAAAATCGTTTTTTAAAACCCCCAAACCAGGCCAGTCAGTAATTCTATTCCACGATTGTCTGTACCTTCGATCAACGAATTACTTGTACTGGGCGTCTGATATTCTTCATTAAGCAGATTTTTTGCCTGTAAAAAAACATATAAATCATGTGTGATATTGTAGTTAATTTTAGCATCTAAAAGCCAATAATCATTAATTGCTAAAGGCGTGTTATTACTATCACCTCCGGTAAGCGTTGTACGATTATCCAGATAACTACTTATTAAATTGATATTATATTTTCCTTTCTGATAATTTAACATTAATGCCCCCATCTGGTTTGCTTCACGGAATGACAAATCTGGAATATCATTTAAATAAGTATAGTTAGCCCGTAATAACCAGTTGCGATTAAACTCATGAGATATTTCAAACTCAACCCCCCTGGAAGGATCCTGATCGGTATTTTCAAATTGAAAAACACCACCAAGATCAACTTGAACTATTGAATCTTTAAAATTATTTTGAAAATACCCTAATGAAAAACTTGTATAATCCCACTGTCCCATCCAGATAAGATCAAAACTTTTAACCGATTCAGACTTAAGATCAGGGTTACCTATTAAAACAGGATTATTTAATAAATTTAATTCATTTTCACTAGGCGCACGAAATGCCTCACCGTAAAGTGCTTTTAGACTATGGTGACGATTAATCGTATGAACAAAAGCAATACGAGGACTAAACTCACTATCAAGATGTGAAAACTCATCATAGCGCAAGCCCAACGTAAGCCGCGTATTATCAAAAATGCGTTGCTGATATTGCACATACATACCTAAAATATCACGACTGGATTTTGCCTGTACCGGAGTTGTCGCAAGAAGCTCACCATAATAACGAATAGGCAGGTTTCCATTACTAAAATCAGCCAAATCATAATTATTACTGACTATTGTTTCGGGTATATCAAAATGGCGTAAATCAATCCCATACTGTAAACTACTATCTGTATTGATCTGCCAGTCACTATGCCAAAGCAAACTGCTTTCGCTTACATCATCAAACTCCCCAATTGCAAGCAAAGCATCACTACTCGCACCGCCACTTAAAAATAAAGGGACACTCCCCTCTGGAGTTAACTGTCCAGCTGTCAACCATCTGGAAGCGCTATAACTAAGCCTCACATAAGATTCAACTGATCGATAATTAAACTCATGTTTTAAAGCAATAGAGCTAACTTCAGCTTCGTGACCGTTAAAACCATTAGAAATATTATTCTGCTCATAAAAATCTTTAGATTTACTCTGATTATGTAGAATCTGTAACTGCGTAGACTGCCAGTTAAGTTTAATATCAAGATCAGCAAGTTCTCGCTGATCCTGAGTTTCAACCAGGTTAGCACTAAATGTATCCTGAAGGAGATAATCATCTCCTTTATCTTCATCAAAATGAACAAATACATCTACACTAAAATCTTGCGTTTTTTGTGTAGCCAGTAAATACACTTTCTTACGATTAAAACTACCATAAGCAACACTCACTTCATTTACATTACTACGGGTAATTATATTAATGACACCCACCATAGCATTTGAACCATAAATAGCCGAACCAGGGCCACGAATAAACTCTATCCGTTCTATATTTACTAGTGAAATCTTAGGAATCGAATCTGATGCACCACCCGATCGTGGCTCATTAACTCTTTGCCCATCGACCAACACCAATATTTCATTTATTACAGACCCCATACTACTGCCTCTTACAGGAGTAGGATAATTCAAAGGGTGAGCTGTCATTCTAAATGACTGGTAACCTGGAACTAGAGCAACTAACTCATCCAGACTATCAAGCCCCATACGACTTATCTGCCGATGAGTAAAAACTGTAACCGCGGAAGGAACGTCAACTAGTTTCTCTGCTGTAAGTGTTGAGCCTGTAATATCTACCTGTAAAAGCTCTGTTAACGACATAGAAAGAAGATCTTCTAACTGATAGTCAGCTAAAAGCGTAGAACTAGTGAATACAGAAATCCCGATCAGGATAGACCTCATAAAGAAATCACATATTATTTTGAATTAAAAAGAAACTATAGCAGTTAATCTGCGTTTTTTACTAATTTCAGATACAAGGTCATTTTTGAGCTATTTTATAATTAAAATAATTATGCACAGACTTAATAATAAACAAGGACAAACTATGTTAATAAAATAACTAATAGCGTTAATGCTAAAATCATTATTATTCATACTTAACAATTACACTTATAAATTAATCTGACTGATTCTGTAGAAAAAGCTCAGCCAGCTTAAGATCAAAAGCACGGGTAATTTTAATATTATCTTCGTGCGCCTCTACAAGTTGTGGGTGATATCCAGCGAGCTCCATTGCAGATGCATCATCTGTTACTGATAACTTTTTCTGCTGCGCACCTGTAAGTGCATTCATCAACAACTTAAGGTCAAACATTTGAGGCGTAAGAGCATGCCACAAACCTTCACGCTCTACTGTTACTTCAACCTGAGAACACTCATTATTTGAAGAACGTTTCATCGTATCTCGAACCGGCAAAGCAAGTAAGCCACCATCATCTTTTGAGCTGGCCGTTTCAATTAAATGCTGAATATCTTCAGGTCGAACACAGGGCCGAGCGGCATCGTGCACAAGCACCCAGATATTTTTAGTTAGATCTGTATTTGCGTTTAATAATGAAAGTGCATTTAAAACAGAGTCACAACGCTCTTTACCACCTCTGGCAATTAACAAAGGTTTGTCGGTTGTATACTCAAGCTCAGGCCAGTATTCATCACCTTCACTTATAGATAAAACAACACCCGTTATTTCATCAAGCGAAAGCAATCGATCAAGCGTATGCTCTATAACGGTTTTATTGTGTAAAGGTAAATACTGTTTTGGCCGATCGGCCTGCATGCGTTTGCCCACACCTGCTGCGGGAATAACTGCCCAGAACTGTTTATTTAACATTAGAGAATATTCTCATTCCGATGAATGAATAATTTGATAAAACGTTTCGTCTTTTCTTATCATACCCATTTCACTTCGGGCACGCTCTTCAATGGCATCCAGCCCTTTCTTTAAATCTTCAACTTCAGCAGCTAGCGAAGCATTGCGCTCTTCCAGCTTTTTTTTCTGTATCTGCTGTATCTCTACTTCTTTTTCAAGCCTTAATATTCCTGGAATGCCACCATCACCTACCCAGAGTTTATACTGCAGCAGCAGAAACAAAACTATAAGTAGTGAAAGCAACCATTTCAATAGAAATATCTCTTAAGCTATCATTCCCGTCACAAGCTTTCCGGGATGAAATAATAACTTAACTTAACTTAAGTGCTTAAATGCAGCCTTTCCAGCATACACCGCTTTATCACCCAGCATTTCTTCAATACGTAATAACTGGTTATATTTTGCTACGCGATCTGAACGAGAAAGTGAACCGGTTTTTATCTGGCCCGTACTGGTCGCTACACATAGATCAGCAATTGTTACATCTTCTGTTTCACCTGAACGATGTGAAATTACAGCAGTATATCCAGCATCATGCGCCATATTAATCGCATCAAGCGTTTCGCTTAAGGTACCAATCTGATTGAATTTGATCAAAATTGAGTTAGCAATGCCTTTATCAATACCTTCTTTAAAGATTTTAGTATTGGTAACGTACAGATCATCACCCACCAACTGAACTTTATCACCTAGACGTTCAGTTAATTTTGCCCAGCCTTCCCAGTCAGCTTCATCCAGACCATCTTCAATTGAGATAATGGGATATTTTTCTACCCAGTCAGCCAGGTAATCAACCATATCTTCAGCGCTTAATATGCGATTTTCAGAAGCCAGATTGTACTTACCGTCTTCATAGAATTCAGAGCTTGCTACATCAAGACCAAGATAAATATCTTTACCCGGTTCAAAACCAGCATTTTTAATCGCCTCTAAAATAACTTCAATCGCTTCTTCGTTAGAAGAGAGATTTGGCGCAAAACCACCTTCATCACCAACGGTTGTTGCCAGACCACGATCAGATAATACCTTTTTCAAAGAATGAAAGACTTCTGTACCGTAACGTAATGCCTCTTTAAAAGATGGCGCTCCAACAGGCAGAATCATAAACTCCTGTAAATCAACACTGTTATCAGCATGTGATCCACCATTGATGATATTCATCATTGGAACAGGTAGCTTATAAGTGCCGTTACCCAGGTACTCATATAGATCTTTATTTTCAAAGCTTGCAGCTGCTTGTGCCGCCGCTAAAGAAGCCGCTAAAAGTGCATTCGCACCTAAACGTTCTTTATTGTCTGTACCGTCTAATTTCAACATGATGTCATCGATAGTACGCTGTTCTCGACAATCTATACCAATCAGTGCTTTTTGAATCTCGCCATTTACATTAGCAACCGCTTTTAATACACCCTTACCCATGTAACGGCTCTTATCATCATCTCGTAGTTCGATTGCTTCACGAGCACCTGTAGATGCGCCTGATGGCACTGCAGCTCGACCGCGTACACCACTTTCTAGAATCACATCTGCTTCCAGTGTTGGGTTGCCTCGTGAATCGAGTATTTCGCGTGCGATTATTTGCTTAATTTTTGACATGTTTTCCTCAATACTTTCATGTATTTACGTTTACTTTCTAACTTAATTTCTTACAATTGTGTTTCTTCAAAAGGAGACGATTTAACTAACTCATCTATACCTTTCAAACGAGCCAGTAATGACTCCATTTCACCTAATGGCCACGCATTAGGACCATCACTCAATGCCTTTGAAGGATCGGGATGGGTTTCCATAAATAGTCCTGATACACCTGCAGCAACGGCAGCTCGTGCCAGAACTGGAACATGCTCACGCTGCCCACCTGATGTTGCACCCTGCCCGCCGGGTAATTGAACCGAATGAGTCGCATCAAAAACAACCGGGCATTCAGTTTCACGCATTACCGCAAGAGCACGCATATCAGACACAAGGTTGTTATAACCAAAGGATACACCTCGATCACAAACCATTATCTGTTCATTACCTGTTGTTCTGGCTTTATCTACCACGTTTTTCATATCCCAGGGCGCCATGAACTGTCCCTTTTTAATATTAATCGGGATACCAGCTGCTGCTGCTTTTAAAATGAAATTTGTCTGACGACACAAAAAAGCGGGTGTTTGAATCACATCAACCACATCAGCAACTTCATCCATAGGTGTATCTTCGTGTACATCGGTAATAACCGGAACACCTACTTCATCTTTAACTTTTTGCAGAATACGCAGACCTTCAGCCATACCTAAACCACGAAAACTATCAATTGACGAGCGATTCGCTTTATCAAATGATGATTTGTAAATAAACGGGATACCCAGTTTATCTGTAATTTGTTTCAATTCTGTTGCAGTACTCAATGCCATTGCTTCTGATTCAATAACACAGGGACCAGCCAGCAAAAAGAAAGGCTGATCAAGACCGACATTAAAGCCACATAAATCCATTATGAATTACCTCTGTCATCGCGATGTTTACACGCTGCTTTTATATAATCAGTAAATAGAGGGTGACCTTTACGCGGTGTAGAAGTGAACTCCGGATGGAACTGACAGGCAACAAACCAGGGGTGCTCTGGAATTTCTATTACTTCAACCAGATTACCATCGACAGAACGACCTGAGAATCTCAGGCCCTTCTCTTCAAGCGAGTCGATATATGTATTATTAAATTCGTAACGGTGGCGATGACGTTCTGAAATTTTGTCCGAACCATAAATGTCAGCAATTTTACTATTTTCCTGCAACATACATGGCTGCGCACCAAGACGCATTGTGCCCCCCAGATCAGAGTGCTCATCACGTTTTTCTGTTTCGCCTGATTCAGACATCCATTCAGTGATTAAGCCTATAACAGGGTGCTCTGTTGAACGATTAAACTCTGTGCTATGAGCATCATCCATATCTGCTTTATGGCGTGCGTATTCGATTACAGCAACCTGCATACCCAGACAGATACCAAGATAAGGCACGCCTTTTTCACGTGCATACTTAACCGCGGCAATTTTACCTTCTACACCGCGCTTACCAAAACCACCAGGAACAAGAATCGCATCAAGCCCATCAAGCTGGCTCATATCGCCACCTTCAAAGTCTTCAGAATCGATGTAAAGAATATTTACCTTAACCCTGTTTTGAATACCTGCGTGACTTAATGATTCATTTAGTGATTTATACGATTCGGTCAGATTGACATATTTACCAACCATACCAATCGTTACTTCGGAATCCGGGTTTTCCAGCGCATCTACAACTGCTTCCCAGTCAGACATATCCGCTTCTGGCAGATCAAGACGTAACTTGTCTGCAACAATATTATCCAGCCCCTGATCCTGCAGCCATTTAGGTATTTTATAGATATGATCAAGATCTTTAGCTGAAATAACGGCCTTTTCTTCAACATTGGTAAACAGTGAAATTTTACGACGTTCTTCAGCGTGCAAATATTCTTCAGAACGACAAAGCAATATATCGGGCTGTATACCAATGGAGCGTAATTCTTTTACAGAATGCTGCGTTGGTTTAGTTTTAACTTCACCTGCAGAGCGAATGTAAGGCACAAGCGTCAGATGCATAAACAGCGCTCTATCATGCCCAAGCTCTACACCCATCTGACGTATCGCTTCAAGGAATGGCAGGGATTCGATATCACCTACCGTTCCACCAATTTCAACCATCGCAACGTCTGCTCCAGCTGCACCCTTAATTACACTGCGTTTAATTTCATCAGTGATATGAGGTATAACCTGAACGGTTCCACCCAGGTATTCACCACGACGCTCTTTACGAATTACCGTTTCGTAGATACGACCCGATGTAAAGTTACTGGCCTGGGATGTACGAGAGTTTACGAATCTTTCATAATGCCCAAGATCCAGGTCAGTTTCTGCACCGTCGTCGGTTACAAATACCTCTCCATGCTGAAACGGACTCATTGTTCCGGGATCAACATTAATATAAGGGTCTAGCTTGAGCATTTTTACGGTAAGGCCACGAGCCTCGAGAATAGCACCGAGAGAAGCGGCAGCTATCCCTTTTCCAAGAGAAGAAACTACACCACCGGTGATAAATATATAGCGTGTCATCAGGTTAATTTTGGCCTTATGGATTGAATTTAGGAGCCACAGAAATCGGTGTGAATATTAGCAAAAAATTATTGAATTCTCAATGACTTGTAAGAGTAATTACGTAAACAGTCGATGAAAACTTCTAGCAACAGTTAGACACTGTCTATTTATACTACCATTTAATCTACTTCATTACGCTAACAGTCAATATTAAGAAGCGATCGCCTAAAAACATAAATATTATTAATGTTGTGAATTTATCCCCGCTATACGCCATAATCTAATCAATAATAATTTAAATTATAAACAGTTAGCACTTGTGAAACTAATAACACTTAACATTAACTTCATTACATAACTTATTGTATTATAACAGAAAGAACCCATAAAATAATTTTATGCCCATAATTGATGAATACAATAAACAGCTGCAACAGAAAAGCTATCAGCATGATCCTGAGCAATTAAAAGCGGTTGAACACCTTTCACAATTACAGCTTACGTTAATTAATCATCTACAGCGCAAACAAACCTTTACCCATAAAATTAAATCATTTTTAAAAATACCTACCGAGTCACTTCAGGGCTGTTATATCTGGGGCGATGTAGGGCGCGGTAAAACCTGGCTAATGGATATGTTCTTTGATAGTTTTGATATTCATAGTCCAATAGGCAAACGCAAAATCAGACTACACTTTCATCACTTTATGCAGGCTATTCATGACCAGTTAAGCCTTATTGGTGAGCAGAAACAACCCCTAAGATTTATTGCCAGATCATTCGCAAAACGGTACCAGTTACTTTGCCTTGATGAATTTCACGTATCCGACATTACTGACGCTATGCTGCTATATGGCTTACTTGAAAACCTTCTAGAAGAAGACGTGGTACTCGTCATTACATCCAATCAGATACCTGACAATTTATACAAAAACGGCCTGCAGAGAGAGCGTTTTTTACCCGCTATTGAGCTTATAAAAAACCATTGTCAGATTGTTGAACTGAATGGTGATACAGACCACCGCTTACGCCTACTGGAAAAAGCGGATACCTGGCAAATTTTAACCGAAAGTAGCGACCAGATTCTTGAATCACGCTTTCTGGAGCTCATTACCTGCCCTGCTCAACGAAATTATAAAATCCACATTAATTATCGAATCATAGAAAGCATCCTTTATACTGATAAAATAATATGGTTCGATTTTCATGTGTTATGCGGTAATAAACGAGGATCTGCTGATTACATAGAAATCGCCAGACAGTTTCATACCGTATTTGTTAGCAATATCCCCAGAATGAATGATAATCAAAATGATAAAGCAAAAAGGTTTATTAACATGATTGATGAATTCTACGATAGAAATGTCAATTTGCTAAGCAGCGCTGATGGCCGACCAGAGGACCTCTATAGCGGTAAGCAGCTTGCATTTGAATTCAAGCGTACAACCAGTCGTTTACAGGAAATGCGAAGTCATGAATACATGCAAAGACCTCACAAAATAAGCTAGAATGGTAGATAAACAGAGATATATTTTTAGTGTTGCTAAAATCCCTCTTAATGCGGACAAACTTAAAATCGACCTGACTTTTTACGGATATTAAAATCTTTGAATATTATGCGTGTATTTTTTATTTTATCATTGCTCCTGCTTATCAATAACACTGCTCTAGCCAACTCACAGGATACTGATGATGCACTGGTTTTTGATGATTTTCCACTTAAGGAAGACCTACACTTACCTGAATGGTTTAGCCTAAGCTTTCTCGATTTACAGGAAAGCCTCGATGACGCCCTGAAAGAAGGCAAAAAAGGCATCATTTTATATTTTGGTCGTAAAGACTGCGCTTATTGCGAATCCTTACTGGAGATAAACTGGGGCGACCCGGCCATTATCAAATTCACCCAACAGCATTATAATGTTATCGCAATTGATGTACGTGGCGATCGCACCGTTACAGACTTTAACGGAAAGACCTGGACAGAAAAAAACTTTGCAGCACATCGACGCACCAACTTCACCCCTTCTTTACTCTTTTATAACGCTAAAGCTCAGTTAGCTCTTAAACTACCGGGTTATAGACCTAAGTATCAATTCAGAGCGGCGTTAGAATATGTCGCTGACTCACATTACTTACGCGAATCCTTTCGTCAGTATTTAACTCGTGCAGAAGCTGCTTTAAGTTTTGGCTCTGAAGAACTAAATGAAAACGACACCTTCCAGACACCGCCATATAATTTAGACCGAAGAAAAAACACAAAACAAAGCTCTCAGGTAAATCCGCTTGTTGTTTTATTTGAACACGGGCGATGCCATGCCTGTGATGTCTTACACGGAGACACTTTAAGTAAGCCTGAAGTAACCAGTCAATTAGAGGAACTAGACGTCGTTCAATTAAATTCAATGGATGATACACCTGTCATTACACCTCAGGGCAAACATACCACCGCCAGAAAATGGGCTGATGATTTAAATTTAACCTTTGCACCCAGTCTGATATTTTTTGATGAAACTGGAAATGAAATATTAAGAGTGGAATCGGTTATTCGCTTTTATCGCTTAAATAATGTTTTACGTTATGTGATTGGTAAAGAATATAATAATTATCCGACTTTTCAGGCCTGGTTACATGAAATACGCAAAAATATAAAGAGCAGTAAACAATGAATCAGAAAAAGGTAATGCAGGCCATTGAAAGTATTTGTAGCACTGGCTGCTCATCCGTTAATGCAATTATAAAAACACTGGAGTCAGGTAAAACCGTTGTCGGCACAGAGGACTTTACTGAAGCTGAAATTAATGAATTAACAATTGAGCTTAAATCAATAATGGCCGTTTACGAAAATAAAAATTAAATAAGTTTTTTAGGGTATTCAAATGCAAGCAGGTCTCCACTTGCTACTTTTACATCCTTCCAGTTTGAGACATCAAACTGAACGATTGCCACACTGCAGGTAGGCATATCATCAACACTACCATCAACATAATAATCTACAATTTCAGACATTCCCGGGTTATGCCCCACTATCATCACTGTTGAGTTCTTTGCCGATATATTCTTTACCACATCAGCAATATCAAGATGTGAAGCAAGATAAAGTGAATGCTCGGTTAAAATATCGATTTGAGGAGTAAGATGATTTTTGTATTCAGTTGCTGTCGCCATGGCGCGCGCGGCATCACTGCTTAATATCTGATGAATAACATAACCACATTGCTCCAGATAAGAAGCCATGGCAGGTGCATCCACTTCACCCTGGCTATTTAACGGCCGTTCAAAATCGCTTATACCTTCCTGACCCCAGTTAGACTTGGCATGTCTGGCAAATAATACGGTTTTCATATTTCACCTATCTTTAGCCCCATTGTGAAGATATTTGACGCAGAGGCACAGAGTATTTAAATTAACAAAACAAACCCACTAATATATAAAGCTGATATTTCATAACATGCCGTATATATAACATATTACATTCTCTGCGCCTCAGCACCTCTGTGTCAATGCTTAAGGAAATTAAGATTTTTCATTTAACAAAGCCGTTAACTCAGGAATACATGATCCACAGTTGGTTCCTGCCTGTAGCGCTTTACCTATTGCATCAATTGAGTCTAACTTATCTTCTTTAATGGCTTTTAAAATAGTATTACGACCGACACCAAAACAGGCACAAACACTCGCTCCCGCATCATCGCCGGCCTCACCAGGACGTCCGGATAATAAAAATGCCTTTTCTTTATCGTTTAAGCTTTGTTTATCAAAAAGTGCCATTAACCAGTCACGATTTGGCAGGTGCTGATCAGGACTAATAAATATACAACTTTCTAATGACTCACCAACAATTCGTGCGGCACGATATCGTTTTGCTGATGGGTCAAAATACTCCATCCATGAAACATTTTCTTCATGCGCGCATAATAAATTACGTGCATTTTCTGCCCAGTTATCCGGCGTATCATTACCCGCTATTTCATAACGCCACAAATGATGTCCTTTATTTAAGTTCCAGTAATCCTGTGTTGAAAGATCAAGCTGACGACGACTTAATAAAAACCCATACCAGGATTTTTTAGCGGCTTTAATTGAAACAGGTGTATGTTTAAATTCAGGCTGACCGGAATACGGGTCACGATCCGGGTTAACTAATTTTCCTGTTACCGCATTTGATGCATACTGATCATTCCAGTGCATCGGCATAAACACCATGCCCTCAGGCACTTCATCACTGATGCAGGCCCTAACAGTAACTTCACCCCAGCGACTAGAAACATTTACCAAGTTCTCCGCAACTATATTATATTTACCCGCATCTTCAGGGTGTATTTGTATATATGCTTCAGAAATATGCGTAGACAGTTTTGGCGATTTTCCAGTCCGTGTCATGGTATGCCATTGATCACGAATTCTCCCGCTGTTTAATATTAACGGGTACTGCTCTGTCACCGGGTTAGCCGGACCTTGAGGAATCACCGGAATCATTCGTGCTTTACCTGAGTCCGTAAAAAAACGCCCATTCTCAAATAAACGTTTTGTACCATTTAACTGATTAAAAGTAACCGGCCATTGTGTTGGAATAAATTGCTCATAACCTTTTTCATCAAGATCTGAATATAAAGAGATATCGAAATCACGTGTCCCGTTATTTTCCTTACCACTTAATGCTGCAAATTCTTTAAAAATTTCGAGAGGTGATTCGTAGTTGAACTCAGATTCAAACCCCATTTTACCGGCTACCAGAGAAATCACTTTCCAGTCTGGTAATGCTTCACCGGGTGCATCCCTGAATGAACGTTGACGAGACAGTCGTCTTTCAGAATTGGTCACCATACCATCTCGCTCACCCCAGGTACTTGCGGGTAACAACACATGCCCTAAATCAGTCGTGTCTGTACTTTGCATACAATCCTGCACAACTAAAAATTCACAATGAGATAACGCCTCCCGCACCCGATTATTATCCGGCATGCTAACCGCTGGATTGGTACCTATTACCCATAGCGCTTTAATTTTGTCATCTAAAATTGCATCAAATAAATCGACGGCTTTATAACCTGCTTTATCTGCAATAAAGGGTGACTGCCAGTGTTGTTGAACTAACTCACGGTGAGAAGCATTTTCTAAATCCATGTGCGCAGTTAACTGATTACACAGCCCCCCTACTTCACGTCCACCCATTGCATTTGGTTGCCCTGTGAGAGAAAAGGCACCCATGCCCGGTCGTCCTATTCGTCCGGATAAAAGATGACAGTTTATAATGGCATTTATCTTATCGGTTCCGGAACTGCTCTGATTAATCCCCTGAGAAAATAATGTGACTACTTTTTCTTTACGAGCAAACAGCGCATAAAAATCTTCAATCTGCTCTTTACTTAAACCACAAATTTTTGCGACTTCATCTATATCGCCGGAAGACTCATACGCAGATTCAAGTGTTGACTCCAGACCATCGACGCAATTATCTGTAAATAATTTATTAATTTCACCCTGATCATTTAAATAACTTAATAAACCATTAAATAAAACCGGGTCTTTACCCGAATTAATAGCCAGATGAATATCAGCAATATCACAACTTGCCGTTTTACGCGGATCAATAATAACAACCTGTAAACCAGGGTTATCTTTTTTAGCCTGACGTATACGTTGAAAAATTACCGGGTGACACCAGGCTGTATTTGAACCCACAATAACAATTAGATTAGTTCGCTCAAGATCTTCATAACTACAGGGAACACTATCAGAACCATAAGCTCGTTTTTGAGCCGCAACAACTGACGACATACATAAACGTGAATTCGTATCAATATTCGCATTACCAATGAAGCCCTTCATTAACTTATTAGCAACGTAATAATCTTCAGTTAATAATTGCCCGGATACATACATTGCCACAGAGTCACGACCAAATTTGTCTATGCTATATTGAAAACGTTGAGCAATCAGTTCCAGCGCATCATCCCATGGCACTTCCATACCATTTATCTGAGGTTGCAGCATGCGCCCTTCATCATCAAGCGTATCGGCTAAAGCGGCACCTTTTGAACATATTCGGCCCAGGTTTGATGGATGATCAGGATTACCTCTGACTTTGTACTCATTCTGATCCTTACTCACCACAATGCCACAACCAACACCACAATACGGACAGGTTGTTTTTGTCAGCTCGACTTCATTCTCAACTTTAATGGACATTGGATTCTCAGATACCGTTCGTCTAAATTACGAAACACTAATATAGCAGTTAAACATAATATTATCTATTAACTATTTAGTGAGCATTTAATAATAGCATTCTAAAATAATGTGTGTATTCATAGGGTTAACTCATATAAGTAAACTACATTTCATCTCTTCCAGTTTTAAAAATTAGTTAATATTCGAGCAATTAAAAAATGTAATAAGCCGTATAAATAATTTGAATTATCAAACAAGCTGGGCTGGCCTTATATATTGATTATGAATTTTATAAAAGGAGCTAAATAACAAGTTTATACCTGCCCGCCTTACCAGTTAATAGAGTTTAATCTATAGCGGTATTCCGGCCATAGTCAACACTAACGGAGTTAATCTATGCCTAAAACCTGGGTTGTGGTTGCAGAAAGCAGCCGTGCAAAAATTTACGAAGTTGAAAAAAATGAATCAAATAAATCCCTTAAAGAAATCACTGGCTTTACTCATTCAATCAACAGAAGTCACTTCCAACACCTGAGCGGTAATCAGCAAAAAGAAAGCAGGCATTCGCAGTTATGCGGCTCACTCGATACCCATAAAGATCATGAACGCACAGAGTTTGCGCGCACCATCGGTGATCACTTAAATTCGGCTAGAAACAAAGGCCAGTTTAATAAACTTATATTAATGTCACCACCAAAATTTCTTGGTGACCTGAGAAAAAATCTGGGTAATGAAACAAATAAATTCGTAGTATCAGAAGTGGATAAAAACCTTGTTCGACACACCTTAAAAGATATTCAGGCACATATGCCTATAAGGTACTAGGGGTAGTCTTAAGTCAAAAACAAAAAAGCGATATCCCAAAGGGATATCGCTTTTGACTAAAGATGTATACCTTCCGACTTAAGGTTTTCTCATCAAGCCAGTTTATCATCAGCAACATGGTAGCTAGGATCTTCAAGCCTGTTTACCTCTACCAGATCACCTGCTTTATCCAGTAACTGCTTACACTCTTCTGATAAATGGCGTAAATGAAGTTTCTTGCCTGCTTTAATATAACGTTCTGCTAAGTTATCAATCGCTTCAATGGCTGAATGGTCAGACACACGTGAATTTTTAAATTCAATAATGACATCTTCAGGGTCATTTTCCGGCGCAAATAATTCACGGAAGTTTTTAACTGAACCAAAAAATAAAGGCCCGTTCAACTCATATACTTTCGAACCTTTATCATCAATATAATCTGTAACATTAATATGTTTTGCATGTTCCCATGCAAATACTAATGCCGATACAATGACACCAACAACAACCGCTATTGCGAGATCACTTGCAACGGTTACGCCTGAAACAAGCACAATAACAAATGCATCATGACGTGGAATTTTTCCGAAGATACGGAAACTTGACCATTCAAATGTACCTATTACTACAATAAACATAACACCCACTAATGCAGCCATGGGAATTTGCTCAATTAAACTGGATGCAAACAAAATAAATGCCAGTAAAAATAGCGCAGCGGAAACACCTGATAAACGTTGATGACCACCAGAATTAACATTAATCATACTCTGGCCAATCATGGCACAGCCACCCATACCACCAAAAAACCCGGTTGCAGTATTTGCTATACCCTGACCGATACATTCACGGTTTCCACGCCCCCGGGTATTGGTTATTTCATCTATTAATGTCAATGTTAATAAAGACTCAATTAAACCAATTGCCGCTAAAATAATGGCGTAGGGAAAAATAATTTTAAGTGTCTCTAAATCAAATGGAACAAGTGGAATATGGAACTGTGGCAATTCACCTTTAATGGATGCCAGATCACCAACGGTATTCGTATCTATATTCAAACCAATGACTAATAATGAAACAACCACAATAGCAGCAAGTGACGAGGGTACAGCGGTGGTAAGCTTTGGTAAGAAATGAATAATAGCCATGGTTAATACGATTAAACCGCCAAAGATCAATAATGGCGCACCTGTCATCCATTCTGATACTCCATTCACATCAACCTGAAAACTCTTCATTTGCGCAAGGAAAATAACAATTGCCAGACCATTTACAAAACCCAGCATTACCGGGTGTGGCACGATACGAATAAACTTACCTAACTTAAATACACCCGCAAGTATCTGTAATATCCCCGTTAACACAACAGCTGCAAACAGGTACTCAACCCCGTGATCCGCCACCAGAGCCACCATAACAACCGCCATAGCGCCCGTTGCACCCGATATCATTCCCGGGCGACCGCCAAAGATAGCCGCTAACAAACCCACCATAAATGCCGCATATAAACCAACCAGTGGTTCAACACCCGCAATAAAAGCAAAAGCTATCGCTTCTGGCACCAGCGCTAACGCAACTGTTAATCCTGAAAGGACTTCGTTTTGGACACATACACGATTTTCACATCCCAGACGGAACATAGGCTTAACTCTTTTAAGTTGATTTACGGGTTTTGAAGGGCGCGAATTATAGCAGGTTTGATTTTTTCTTGATATGGCTCAAATAGAGCAAGTGAATTCAGGACCGACCCCTGTCGTCATATAACCCCGAATTTAATCGCCTGATACTAAAAAGGCCAGCTCTCACTGAGTGAGGGCTGGCCTTTAAGTATGAATTCCCTTTATTAAAGGAAATTTATATACAGATCTTACTTATTAGCGTCTAAACGAGCAGTGATTGCATCGATTACAGATTGGCTAGTAGTCGCATCAACAGATACCAGATTACCTTCTTTTTCATAGAAGCCAACTAGTGGAGCTGTTTGCTCATTGAATACGTCAAGACGGTTACCGATAGCTTCTTCAGTTTCGTCATCACGCTGTACAACTGGACCACCACACTTGTCACACTTGCCTTCTTCTTTTGGTGGGTTAGATTTAACATTGTAAATTTCACCACAATCAGTACATGTACGACGAGTCGTTAAACGATCAAGGATAACATCACGTGCAACCTGAATATCTACAACCATATCCAGCTCTTCACCGATGTCTTTCATTAATACTTTAAGTGCTTCAGCTTGAGGAATAGTACGTGGGAAACCGTCTAACAGGTAACCAGCTTTGCAATCGTCTTCTTTTAAACGTTCGCCCATGATACCCATGATCAGATCGTCAGATACTAAATCACCCGCTTTCATTGCAGCTTCAGCTTGCTTACCAAGCTCTGTGCCAGCAGCAACTGCAGCACGCAGAATGTCACCAGTTGAAATTTGAACAGAGCCGTCCATTTTAGTCAGTAATTTAGCGACTGTGCCTTTACCAGCACCAGGTGCGCCTAACAGGATTAATTTCATGTTTCTTCCTCAGTATTATGTGTGTTTTTCTGACCTGATGAGTGTGTTTCAGCAGGTATCTTAATTTCTGCTGCGCATAATACACCAATTTGAGATAAATCTCGGTGTAGTTTCATTTATTGCGCCATAAAATGAATTTTGTATGATTTATCGCACTAAATCATCATCAGCCAAAGTTAACGCCTACAAACCATCTAATTCATTTCGCATAGAGTGAGCCAGATCAACCTTCTTTTTACGACTCAACTTACGTATCTCGTATTCCCTGCTTGCCGCATCAGAACGAGAGTCACACAAATCAAAATACACCATTTTTAATGGCCGTCTGGCTCTGGTGTACTTTGCCGCTTTATTATTATCTTCATTATGTTCATGTAGACGTCGTTTTGGATCAGTCGTAATCCCCGTGTAATAACTATCATCGGCACAGTGGAGTAAGTAAACGTACCAACTCATGCTCTGGACAGGTATTCCTGAGTTTCAGTATTAATTTTAATCGGCTGCCCGTTTGACAGGTATTCAGGTACCTGAACAACAAGCCCTGTTGAAAGTGTCGCCGGTTTTGTTCTTGCTGAAGACGATGCACCTTTAATACCGGGCGCGGTATCTTCTATCGTAAGCACAACGGAGGCTGGTAATTCTATACCCATAATCTGATCTTCAACAATCAGTGCATTAACCCCTTCCAGACCTTCCATCAGAAATGCCAGTTCATCCTGTATATCCTCATCTGCAAGGGTATATTGCTCATAAGACTCATTATCCATAAATACCCATGCATCCCCCTCCCTGTATAGAGGCTGCACCGCAGAGCGATTGACATCTATTACGTCAACATTTTCATCCCCAAGAAAACCATGTTCAAATTTTTTCTTGGTAACCAGAACCTGCCCTTTCATCTTATAAATGGTATTACCACTACGTGATGAGGCGGTTTGACAGAAAACACTCTTAATTACAATATTCTGACCATCATGATGTATAAAGGAGCCGCGTTTAATTTCATTCGCTTTCATAATTTATTTCTAATAATTGATTTTAATTGTCACGTATAATAACGCTTTTTTAACAGGAAATCCGGGTCTTAAATAACCATGTCAGAATTTGTAATAGACCAACGCTGGATAAATGATGCCGAATTAATGATGGGACTGGGCACGGTTCTATCTGTTGAGCACCGTACGGTTAGCATATTATTTCATGCAACTGGAGAGACGCGTACATATGCAAAGGAATCAGCTCCACTAACACGTATACGCTTTAATACCGGTGATGAAATTACTGATATTCATAAGCGGAAATTACAGGTTGAAGATGTTTTCGAAGAAGACTCTCTGCTCATCTATCAGGTTAAAACAGAAAACGGTGAATTAGAATTACTTGAAGAACGCGATCTGGACACGTCAATTCAGTTAAACAAGCCTCTCGAAAGACTAATTAGTGGCCAGGTAGATAAAAACAAATGGTTCGACCTGCGTTACCAGACATGGCTAAACCTGCAAAAAAACTATAGCAGCGGCATTAGTGGACTCACAGGCGCACGAACCAGCCTGATACCACATCAATTATATATAGCCAATGAAATTGCCAGCCGTTATGCACCACGCGTTTTACTTGCGGATGAAGTTGGTCTGGGCAAAACGATTGAGGCCTGTTTGATTTTGCATCAACAGATGAATAGAGGCCGGGCCAATCGAGTGCTAATTATTGTACCGGATGCATTAATTCACCAATGGTTAGTAGAACTATTAAGACGTTTTAATTTATATTTTAGTATTTTTGATGAAGAACGTTGTCTCGCTATCACCGAGAGCACAGATTTTGAAAATCCATTTCATGCAGAACAACAGATACTTTGCAGCCTCGATTTATTTACTAATAACCCAGACCGATTCGAACAGGTTCTTAATTCTGACTGGGATTTATTAATTATTGATGAAGCCCATCACCTTGCATGGAGTAATGAGCATGTTAGTGAAGAATATAAATTAGTAGAAAAACTGGCTGCTATTACCAAAGGTTTATTATTACTGACTGCAACACCTGAACAGTTTGGCAAGGAGAGTCACTTTGCCAGATTACGCCTGCTAGACCCGGATCGGTTTAATGATTATGAAAGTTTTGTTCAACAGGAAAATCAGTATCAGATAATTGCTGATTTAATAGAAGGCATTAGTAATAATGACCAACTGTCCGATTCATTATTAAATCATCTGATGTCACTGGAAAGTAATGTTGATATTGAATTAGTTAAAAACGGACAATTAACAGAACAGAATAAATCAGATGTAATTCACCATTTATTAGACTGTCACGGAACAGGTCGAGTGTTATTTAGAAATACGCGTGCGGCTATTCAGGGTTTCCCTGAAAGGCAGGTTATTTCATACCCGTTAACATTGCCTGAACAGTACAAAACAGCCATTGCTTCAGGCTCGACAGATCTGCTTCATCCTGAACGAACAAAAAACGATTCAAGTGAATGGACACTTTTTGATCCCAGAGTTAACTGGTTAGTTGAGTTACTGAACAAACATAAAACTGAAAAAATACTTTTAATTACACATTACGCTGATACAGCAATTGAGTTATCTAATGCACTTAAAACACAATTTGCAATAGCTTCGTCTGTTTTTCACGAAAACTTAAGTATTGTTGATCGTGATAAACGCGCTGCAGACTTTGCTGATAATGAAACCGGTGTGCAAATTTTAATGTGTTCAGAAATTGGTAGTGAAGGTCGAAATTTTCAGTTTTCACACCATCTTGTGCTTTTCGATTTACCACTTAACCCTGACCTGCTAGAACAACGAATAGGTCGTCTTGACCGTATTGGGCAAACACAAACAATAAATATTCATGTACCTTATTTTGAACACTCAGCTCAGCAGCGTCTTTATAACTGGTACGACAATGCATTAAATGCTTTTAATAGTACCTGCCCTGCCGGTGCTGAAATATTCAGTAAATATAAAGAACAACTGATTGAGTCATTATCATCTTCACAGACATCTGATGACGAATATGATGACTTTGTTAATTTATGCAAACAGGATTACATCGACCTTAACCAGGTAATGCATGAAGGTCGTGATCGCTTGCTTGAATACAGTTCATGCCGTAAAGACATAGCAAATAAAATACAGTCAAAAATTGAAAACTTTGAACAGAACTCACAATTAAAACTATACATGAATGATCTGTTTGACTGTTACGGTGTAAATATAGAAGAACATAAATCCGGCAGTTATATCATTAGCCCCGCGGAGCATATGGTTGGTCAGTTTCCAGGACTACATGATGATGGCATGACAGTTACTTTTGACCGCAATGTTGCATTAAGCCACGATGATATGCATTTTCTGAGCTGGGACCATCCAATGGTTCTTAATGGCATTGATATGTTATTAGGTAATGAGATGGGTAACACGTCTGTGTGTAGCATTAAGTCAAATGACTTTCAACCAGGTCAGTTATTAATACAAACTGTACATGTTTTAAATATTGAAATTCCGCATGAGCATCAGCAGGAGATTACAAGCGAACAATTACAGGCTTTACCTGTTTTAAGCACATACACTGAAAGCTGTGAAGATATTAGCCCTGAGTTTAAAACTTATAAATTTAAATCCGTTGCAAAAGCGATTGCGAAACAGATAGTTCAACTTAAAGAAAGTGACATTAAAAACATTTTGTCCCGCATTTCTGATGATATTTCAACTCATGCATCTGAATATCTTCAGTCACATTATTCAACAAATTTATTAATCCTGGAAAATGAAATTGACAGATTAACAGCCTTAAAAGCAGTTAACCCTCAAGTTAGAGATGAGGAAATCGAGTTTTTTAAATCACAACTAAATGGCTTTAGAGCTGCACTGGACAATCCCGTTAATCGACTGGATTCTATCAGGCTAATTATTACAACATGATCAGATATTTCTACTACTTAATCTTAAAGGCAAGCGGCACTTTCTGCATTTGTATATAGCCTTCTTCTTTTGAACTTTATTATGCCGTGTCGTAGATAACTGATGCATCATACAACCACAGCTATAGTCATGTTGTGTTTGCCGATGCAATGGCAAACCACTAACATCATATTGACTGGTAACGTCAGGTTTAACATCAAACATAAGCATAACCTGCTGCCACTCTTTGCCATGAGGTTTAACTTTTTTAACTCCCCATATTGTGTGCACAACATAATGCGCAACCTCATGTGCAACTGTATTTATCAGTGAATCCTCAAAATAATGAGAGAAAATTATTTCATTATAACGAATACTGGTTAAACCATTACGCACCATAAACATGCCGGATGTGCGTCCCTTAAGATCAAATTTAACCTTAATTTCCGTAAGATTTAAGTTATGTTGCTGGTTAGCGAGCTCAATATAATGCCTGGTTTGATGAATAACCTGATTTTTTTGAGCTTTAGTGAGTAAAAACTGATTCATTAAGTGCGTTTTGTCGTGTCAGATTAAATAAAAATAGGCTATATTTAAATTTAGGATATTAACAGGATATTTATGGATCACCTATTTATTGCACGTCAACCCATCTACAACCGTGATCAGGGTGTTATGGCTTATGAGCTTCTGTATCGCAACAACGATATCAATATGGCAAACTTTAGCGATGGAGATCAAGCTTCCTGTGAAACTATCCTCAATACTTTTATGCATATAGGTATAGACAATATAGCTGGTAGTGCACTTGCTTTTATTAATCTTCCTCGTGAATTCATTATCAATGAAGAGCTCACTCCTATGTTTAATGAGCAGGCCGTGCTTGAAGTTCTGGAAGATATTAAACCTGATAAAGATGTAATTGAAGGCATTAAACGACTTAAAGCTGAGGGATACAGAATTGCTCTTGATGACTTTATTTTTCAGGAAGAACTTATACCCTTTATTGAGCTAGCAGATTTTATCAAAATTGATATACATGCCCTTAATAAAGATCAGATCAAACAACAACTCTTATTACTTAAACCCTATCCGGTTCAGTTTATTGCCGAAAAAATTGAAACACATGAAATGTATCGTTTCTGCTACGAACTCGATTTTGATTTTTTTCAGGGTTATTTTTTTAGCTATCCAGAAATGCTTAAGAAAAGATCTCTACCCAGCAACAAGCT
Organism: endosymbiont of Galathealinum brachiosum; assembly: GCA_003349885.1. NCBI lineage: Bacteria > Pseudomonadati > Pseudomonadota > Gammaproteobacteria > endosymbiont of Galathealinum brachiosum. The sequence continues at coordinate 252,801 of QFXC01000008.1, forward strand.
TGTAATATTAAATTTAATACAAAAACTACAGAACCCCGACATCGACTCCGATGAACTTGAAAAAATTCTGATTCAGGATATAACCCTCTCGTACAAGCTACTAAGATATATAAATAGCGCATCATTTGGCTTAAGAACAGAAGTAAATTCCATCAAGGATGCGATAGTTTTATTAGGTATAAGCAAACTGAAAAACTGGATTTCTTTGATTATGATGTCAAAGATCATTGATTCAAAACCGACGGAAGTTATCGTAACAGGAATGATACGAGGAAAAATGTGTGAATTACTGGCTGAAAAATATCATCCTGATATAAAACACCAGATGTTTGTAATTGGTTTATTTTCTGTACTTGATGCACTGATGGATCAACCAATGATTGATCTTTTAGACACGGTGATTCTGAGCACTGAAATAAAACTTGCCCTGCTAGACCATAAAGGCCCACAGGGTGAAATATATAACTACGTATTACAGTACGAAAAAAGCAACTGGAATGAGCTAAATAACTCAGATATCAACTCTGAACAATTTATACAGTCATATCTAACCGCAGTACATTGGGCAGATGAGAACATGTTGTCATTACTTAAAAATTAAACTAAAAATCGCCCACCTGCTGCAATCACAATAACGGCAAGCCCAAGTAATATATTCACACCAACAAAAAAACGTATTTTGGCTAATGCCTGAGCACCTACAGGCCATTGCTGATTGATCACGGCCATTCTCAAATTTTTATAAGGTAAAAAGAAGATATAAAGATAGATAATAATCATAATCATGCCAATACCATTCATAGCATGCACATATAGGGGAGTAACAGACATACTTCCCCAGACACTAAATATCATAAAGTAACCCGTGACAGGCAATAGTATTACGCAAAGCCACACCACTAAAAAAAAACGTTTAAATACACTAACCCAGAGTGTTAGACGTGCCGGGGGTTCTAAGGTTTCAACTATAGCCGGGCGTAGAAATGTATGAGCAAAGACCATACCCCCTACCCAGATAACAGCAGCAATAACATGTAACAAACTAAGTATGCTTAACATAATAATATAGTTCTCTTAAAGTAATTTAAATTATAATAACTAGGGGTTAATATCAATATCGTTAAATTGATAAACATCCATATGTGAATGCAGTAACTGTTGACCAACTAGTGTCAGCTCACCATTATAACGATGATATTCACTATTGGTGAATTCAAACTTGTATTTACGTAAAAGCTTTATCTGGCCATAGCTATTTTTACCAAATTTCATTGACGATAGATGGACAGTATCATCTAAAAACTGTACATTATTTTTTTTACATAACTTTGCCCCAAATAATCGGGCTTTTTCATTAATTTTCATAGATTCAAGCCAGAACCATATAACTAATGTCAATCCTATTATTAATATTAAATCAGTTACATTCATTTACACAAAACCTACATGAAACAATTAGATAAGACAGCAAATACCTATACTCCTCTATTCTGTGAGGAGAATATCTGGAAATTAATTAACACATTATATACGAATCAGATCGCTAAACCCATAGACGTATTATTCATTCTAAACCAGACCAGTTCTGTCGCCCTTTTTGGACAAAATAAGGCTGATACATACAAACCCGTTATATGGGATTATCATGTTATTCTAACTGCTGAGCTTAGTGGAAATATCGTTGTTTTTGATTTCGATAGCCGATGTGGATTTCCTGTCAGACTTATCGATTATTTTAATGAAACATTCCCTCAAACGATTAAACTTAATGAATCCTTTCAACCTTTAATAAAGTCTATAAAGCCAAACTATTACCTTAAACACTTCTACTCAGATCGTTCACATATGAAAAATGTTATTGATGATACTGAGTTTCCTGGTTACAAAATCATCGAACCAGATGACGACGAGGAAAAGCTAACACTCAACAAGTGTAGAAATTTAGAAGATAACATCCCAAACTGTAAAATTGAGTTACCCGAAAAATACTTAGAAAGATTAATTAAAACTAAGACACAAACTCCTGAATAATTTCTTCAACTGATAATACTGAATCAATCGTATCAACACTTTTTCCAGCCTGCCAGTAATCAACATCACCCGATTCATCCAGTAATGATTTTTTCAGTGAATGCAGCGATTTAAGAGCCAGTACCGTACGCATCAAATATTTAAACTTGGGACTATTTAACATCCAACGCTCTAGAACATTTGGCTTGAGTCCTTTTTTCTGTATATAGGGAGTATTGATTACTGAAACAGGCACACCTGTAATACGCTCACTTAAAACGATATCTTTTTCTTTTGAGTTTATAATCGCCTGTTTATACGCTTCATTCGCACTGCATTCTTTTGAGGCTATGAAGCGAGTACCCATTTGCACAGCCTGATATCCTTTAGCTAAAGCCTGATGGTAAGATTCAGCATTTCCAATACCACCTGCACAAACTATGGGTAAATCATAAGACTTTAATTGCGATAATAACTCATCATAATATTTTGTACCTGCATGGCCTCCTGCCCTGTTATTTACTGCGATTAAGCCATCTACACCTACATCAACTGCTTTCTCAGCCCACTTAGCTTCTGTCACATCATGGTAGACAATAGCACCCGCTTTATGAGCAGCCTCTACCACCCAGTCTGGCTTACCTAAAGACGTTATAAAAAAATTAACACCCTCATCAAGAGCACTATCTAACCAATATTGCATGCGTTGATGATATTTTTTAGATCCTTTTTCTATCAGAAGATTCATCCCCAGAGGTTTATCTGTTAATGATTTTATATACTTTAGTCCTTCAATAAACTCATAACCATGAACATACGTTAGAGAAATAGGCTGTATAATGCCAATTCCACCAGCATTCGAAGCTGCTGCAACTAATTCAGGGTTACTACAAGGATACATTGGTCCACATATAATCGGGTGCTGTATGCCGGTGTGTTTAAGAAATAAATTATTTTCAGTCATATTAATCCTGTTTGAGCCCTAATTTCCACACTACCTGGACTTGGGCGACCTCATCTTTTTCCTCATCTTTTATAATTGCAATAACCGTATGCTCAACTGAATCCGAGAAATCAGGCAGCTCTGTTGAACATTCCGCAGTTAATGTCCCTCTAGCTTTTTTTATAAAATTGATTTTAATCTCCACAGGAATTCCACGTGTATTATCTTTAAATAATGAAATAAGAGCCAGTCCACTGGTAAATTCGCCAAGATTAGTCAGGGCAATAGCATGTATTGAGTTTAAATGGTTACGAACGCCTCTGCGATCATTTAACTCCATCTTTGCATAGCCTTTTTGTAAATCAATCACATTTGCCTTTAATGCACCGGTGTATGGATTAATTAATGGTATTAAGTGATTAAACAACCATCTACCTGCAGCATTATTTCCAAGTTTTTGCCAGTATCGATAAATATCTGTAATTTGCATATTTTGTCACTTATGGATTGGATGAAGTCGAGGAATTCAAAAATAATATAGATGCCAATTTATGAATCTATATTGATATAATAGCAGTTCATTCCAACAACCGTACTTATATGACAACTGAAAATATACCTGCTTTTGATGCAGGGCTTGCACATGAAGATATTATTAAACTCGCTTCATATCGCATGCCATTTGGTAAGCATGCAGGACAATTACTAATAGATCTTCCTGAACCTTATGTTGTCTGGTTTCATGGCAAGGGTTTCCCTGAGGGTGAATTAGGACGTATGTTAGGTATAACATATGAAATTAAAGTAAATGGCCTTGAACCTCTATTTAAACCCCTTTTAAATAAATAAGCTGTTTATATATCATGTTACGACCTGTAATTTATAACCCACCAACTCACCTTAAACTTGATATTCTTTATCAGGATAATGACCTGATTGCACTAAACAAACCCAGTGGGCTTCTATCTGTACCCGGTCGAGGAGATGATAAACAGGACTGCATGCATTCACGACTACAATTAGAGCACCCCCGGGCACTCGTTATTCATCGTCTAGACATGCCAACATCTGGCCTGATTTTATTTGCACTAAATAAAGAAATGCAAAAGAGGATGAGCATGCTTTTTGAAAAAAAGCAGATTAATAAACAATATATAGCCAAAGTACATGGCGTACTTAAAGATAAAAAAGGCACTATCGACCAGCCCCTTATAACAGACTGGATAAATCGTCCAAGACAAAAGATTGACTATAAAAATGGCAAACAATCTAAAACAAAATATACATTAATAAGTTCTGATAATAACAATACCAGTATAGTTATGCTTGAGCCTGTTACCGGGCGCAGCCATCAACTTCGGGTACATATGTCTTCACTTGGTCATGCAATATTAGGCGATGATATCTACGGAACATATCAGAGTCGTAATGCAAGTTCTAGATTGTTATTACATGCAGAAAAAATAAACTTCATTCATCCGTTAACAAACAAAGAAATAAATATTAGCTGTAATGTTGACTTTTATGAACTCTAACATCACTTTAATTTATGTACACGATCCTATGTGTAGCTGGTGTTATGGATTTAAACCTGCATTAAGTTTATTAATTGAAAAACTAAAGCATAAAGTAACAATACAATATTTACTTGGAGGGTTAGCGACTGACACAGACGAACCAATGCCAGAAGCTATGCAGAAACAAATTAAGTTAAACTGGAAAAGAATTGAAGAAACAATTCCTGGTTGTATTTTTAACTATGAATTCTGGACATCCAACATACCAAAACGCTCTACCTACCCTGCCTGCAGAGCAGTGCTTGCTGCAAAAAACCAATCTGTAAGAGCTGAAGGTAAAATGAATTCTGCTATACAGAAAGCTTATTATTTAACAGCACAAAACCCATCGGACTATTCAGTACTTTACAATATAGCAAAAGAAATTAATCTGGATGTAGATCAATTTAAATTTGATATCCACTCTGATAAAATAAATATAGACTTACAACGACAAATTACTCTAAGCAGAAAAATTGGAGCAGATAGCTTTCCTTCATTATTTATTAAAGTTGATGAAATTTATCACCCAATAGTACTCGATTACAATAATGTCGATATAATTATCGAACATATAAATGATTATTTATAATTATGACTATTAAAGACCAATGGAACACATCAATCTTTCACAGCTCACCTATTATTCGACAGCTTCAATCACTGACGAATAATTTCGGTCAATTTAATGACTGGCCGACCATCAATGAATATTCTGAATTATTTAATAAAAAAGATGTAGGCATTAAACCTGTTCCACAATCGACAAGTATAAATAGCTTTGAAGATCAATATGAACCACGAGTTTATTTAAAAAACGAATTACAGACCAGAACATATAACTGGCATGATTTTTTTAATGCTCTCATCTGGCTTAAGTTTCCAAAAACAAAAAAAACATTGAATAAAATTCATTACAAACAGGCCATTAAAAGACCAGTAGGAAGCAATCGTTCAACTCTCGAAAATAGAATTACACAGTTTGATGAATGCGGTGCCATCATAATCACAAATAACAGAAAGATGCTTGATCTTATAAAAAACCATCAATGGCATGAACTGTTTATTAGCAATCAGAATGAATTTGAAAATAATCTACGCTGCGTTATATTTGGACATGCTATGTTTGAAAAAGCTATAAACCCTTATATCGGTATGACCTGTCATTGCATCCTGCTTGAAGATCAGTTGTTATTAGATGATATAAACAACGATAATTACAAAGATCTGGATGAAAAACTGGCAAATATCTGGGAAAATCAGATATCCAGTAACCCTCAGAAATTTAATGCCTTACCTCTACTTGGAATCCCCGGTTACTGGCCAGTACAGAATGAAGACTTTTACACAAATACAAATTATTTTAGATAATTCGTTAAATATCAATAAGTTAGCTACCGCGCCTCAACTCTAATAATTAACTCTTTAATCTAAAAAGTCGATAGATAACCGCTAATAAACCAGATAAAGATTGTTTTATTCAAGAAACCCCCTATAGTTAAGTTTACCGTAATACCTAACTTCGTGAAGTTGATCACAATATTAACCCTTTTAGGGGATTAGTATTACAAGCGTGGTGTTGCGGCAAGGCCTAAATGCAATCCATCAAATGTTAAAAGCACCAGCAAAACGTATGTTTTGCATAAAAGAATGTGCACTAACAACATCTATACCTCATATTCGGGTGTGGTGGATTCGACAATCCTCATATGCAATGTTATGTGTACTTTTGTACTTTTACAGAATTGCTACGCTAACAGGAAGTGTACATGAGCCCTTTTGATAACACGGTAAAGATTTCGGCTATTAATCTTGATGATAAAGAGTATCTCTCTAAAATCATCAATGGTTATGTAAAAGACTCGGCAGGCGATAACACTGCCCTGCGTAATTCTGCATCTGGTAAAAACTTCTTTAACCGCGATGATGTTTTAAAAGCATTAACAAATATACAGCTGACATATAAATCAAAATATATTGCGGGTCAGCAGGTCAACATTAATACCGATAAATTTCAAACTGCCTTACTCAACAGCATGGCAAAAATGAGTAATGTGACCGTTCCAAAAACAATGAACCAGATAGATGGGCGCACGATTGATTTTGTTGAGATGATTTTTGGCGCATTTTTACGTGATCAGAACATTTCAGGTGCCATTAAAACCCTGTTATTAAGATTGCAAATACCCGTTATTAAAACTTCACTTATTGATCATAATTTTTTCTACGACAACAAACATCCTGCAAGAACTTTACTTGATACTGTAGCGCATCTGGGAATCGGCATTGACGATGAAGACAACACCGTTTATCAGACTATAAATTTAATACTTGATCAGCTTTTACGTAGCTTTGATAAAAACACTGTTAGCTTTAGAACTGCACTGACTTCTTTACAACGCTTAAAGACAATTGAGCAAAAGAATTTAAAACAAAATGAAGATGTAACTCGTGCTCAAATCGTAAAGGAACATGCTAGACAAATTGTGTTGTCTGAATTGCAGTACCACACAATGAATATCAAACTACCAAAACCTATACAACCATTACTTCTTAATAACTGGTCAACGTATATGTTTGGTAGCTATTTAAAATTTGGAAAGAGTAGTTATGAGTGGCAGGAATCTATAGATATACTTAAAATCGTCACTAAATCATTATCTACAATAAACAATCGTAAAGAATGGCTTTCTTTAAACAATAACTATGAAGAAATAGTAACCACTATAAGAGCTAAACTTGCAACAACAAAACAGAATAAAGAAAAGTCGCACATAGCGACTGAAAATCTGAAACGACATTACGAAAAAACAATACACAATTCTGAATACTTTGAAGAGAAAGCATTAACTGAAGAAAATGATATTTCATTAAAAGACTCAGTATACGCTGACAATAGTCAGGATGAGCCAAGTCCAAGTGAAAAAACACAACAGACATCTATAGATATTATTTCAGAATTACCTGAGTACGTTAGACCTGGCGTCTGGTTTAAAATCTATACTGGTGAAGACACACCACCACGCAGACTTAAGCTTTCTATCATTACCGAGGAAGATGCACGTATGATTTTCGTTGACCGAAAAGGCACTATGGTTATAGAAAAAAATGCATCAAAATTTAATATAGAACTACTGAATGATCAATCTCATTTACTTGAAGATCACTCTGTATTTGATCATGCCTTGAGTCAGGTTATTGCAAATATCTCTAATAATGGAAAATAAATTAATATCTAAAATATAATAATAATCTAGCATCAGCATATTAAGCACCCAAATGGGTGCTTTGTTTTTTATAAATGTCCTGAATTAAGCTTTCCAGTGATCAGTAGCAATCCCCTGCCCAAGGTCAGCTTCAATCAATCGACTTCTCACATCCAGTAATTTTTCAATTAATGCAGGCTCCTGTTTTTCATAAGCATCCGCATCAGGAACACGCTTAACAACAACACCTAACAATTCAGTAATCGCATTACCAATAGAGTTTTGACTAATCGTAACAATTAAATCACCCTGATCATTACGATAAATAAGCTGTTTAAATGCTGGTTGCCAACGAATCGAATTAGAATACTTAGGATCCTGAATACATTGTTCACGAACTTTTTTAGCGGCTCCAAGAAAATCATTATTAAATAAGAGCGTAGATTTCACATGTTCCGGGTAATAAGCATCTTTCGGCACAGGGGAGTTTCGTGAAGAAACCTGTGAAAAGAAAGCGCGATAAAAATCAATAAATCCTTTTAGAATCTCATCATATTCCTGCCAGAATCGAATATCTTTTAGAGCTTCAACACCACCCTGTATTTTCCAGCTTGGTAAACCCTGAGGATAACCCGTTAATTGAAACATTGATTCATTACTATGAACCGGGGTTAAGATTTCAAGATCCAGTACGGATAAAAAATCTCTATATACATCCCTCATATAAGACTGAAACAAGCTATGTTGCCCGCCATCAGTCAGGTTTGCATTGCCTGGGTCCGCCAATTCTGCATTTGTAAGTTCTTTTTTGTCAAAAACAATAAAATGATTATGTAACATGCGGATACTTGGCACACCTGGTGAAGTAAGTGGCCATGTTGCATCTAAACTGGCCTCACCTGCTAATACCAGATGATCATCTGGATCAGGAAACTTCTCGAGCATATACTCGATTACTATCTGATTCATTCTATTCCAGTCATTTTTAACCCGGTCAGGCACCTGAGTTCTTCGTACAGGCCTGCCTAAAGGGTTTAAAACTGATTTAGACGTGTTATAGATGATGGATGTATCAAATACATTTGAGTGGCCTAATGCCTTTCTATAAAGCAATAAACCCTCAGGGTTTTCTAATAAGCCATTATTATTAGTTAAGTCATTAAGATTTTCAGTACTATTAAAAAATTCGTTCGCCGCCATACCTTCAGGCACATCGAGTGGTATAGGACGAAATGGAGTAACAATTTGACGAGGGCCGACTTGCATAGCGTTATCCTGAATAATTAGCAGAATTTAATATAGCATGCTGGAATTAGATACCAATTCAGTATTTTTGATATCCATATAATATATATTTTCTAAATACTCACTGTTTAATTCAAGTAAATATCATTTAAAACTCACTATATAAATATTAAAAAAGCATTTATTAGAATTCCAGTTTTATCTGGAAAGCCTGCTCTCACAACGCTCATATGACTTAAATACTCTTTTCTTTACTATACCAGAAAAGGGTTATTCACACGTTCCTCACCTATAGTAGACTCGGGGCCGTGCCCGGGTATAAACCGAAAATGATCGTCTAAAGAAAGCAGCTTTGTTTTGATCGAGGTCAATAATTGCTGATGATCGCCTCGTGGAAAATCGGTTCGACCAATTGAGTGTTTAAAAATTACATCACCCACCCAAAGCAACTGTTGTTTATCATGTTTTAAAACAACGTGCCCTGGCGTATGCCCTGGTAAATACATTACTGAAAATTTTTCCTCGCCCAGAGTAAGTTTTTCACCCTCTATAAGCCATTTATCAGGCATAAAATTTTCAACCAGTGCGAAACCAAACATTTCACATTGTTTAGGTAGAGCATTAATTAAGAACTCATCCTCTTTATGGGGGCCTATCACAGGAATAGCTAATCGTTTCTTTAACTCTGCTGTAGCACCTACATGATCAAGATGCCCATGAGTCAACCAGATAGCCGTTAGATTCACTTCATTTTCAGCAATTGCCTTTTGAAGTTTATCAACCTCACCTCCCGGATCTATTAATACTGCATCTCGTGTTTTATCACACCACACTAAAGAACAATTTTGCTGAAAACTGGTAACAGGAATAATTTGATACTGAAGCATAAACTACATTCCATTTCCAAATTTATCTGTATCTGTTGCTCCACTATCTCTCACCTGCTTTAATGCAATAACATATTCTTTAAGTATATTTAATGACCACTCTATTCTTTCCCTAAAATATGAATCAGCAGATTCATCATTATCCTCTGCTTTGTCATTAAGTACTTTTTCAACATTACGAATAATCATTTGTTCCGGGATGTAACATAAACGACTATTTTTATAACTACTCATACGTAACTCAGCAATCGGATACGCTCCACCATCTGCAGAGGAAATAGAAACTATTTTAGCCGGTTTATTACCCAGCTCATTTCGTCCAAATATCAGAAAAAAATTCTTCAATCCTGCAGGAACCTGACCGTGCCATTCAGGTGTAATGACAACAAAACCATCACTACTTGATAACTGTTCACGGTATGGCGCAAGTAATGAAGTCCATTTTTCTTCACCATCCCAGATACCTTCATCCCAGAGAGGTAGTGGGTTACTGGCCAGGTCAATAATTGGCGCTTCATCACATATGTTGTTAAGCATTACTTTCTGATAATGTTTAGCAACTTTAGTGCTTTGTGAATTTTCTCTATGGCTACCACTTATGATTGTTATTTTCATACTTTACTCATATTAGTTTCAAATTAATAATTTCATCAGACAAAACGATACGAATCTCATTTAGTTCAGGTTTTCTACTCATCAAATACGCTGACAAAACCTCTAGTATATTTGAATCATTATTTTCAATAGCATCGAACAACTTCAAAGAAACAAACTGCAATTTTTGAAAATCCGTTGGTGCTGCAACTTTTTGTTCACCAAGCTGTATACCTCGAGCCATGTCTTCTTCAATTTCATCCAGAAAACGCCTGACTCGTGCAGGTACAGGTTTAACCGAATAGTTGTAAATTATCTGCTTATTCCGGGTGACATTAAAGCTGTTTTTCATAGGGTTATTATTAGAACATTAATAGTTAATCAATACAAAAAGAGCCGATGATAACATCGGCTCTTTTTAATGTTTTTACTGATACTGAAGCTTAATCAACCGAGTTTGTTTCATGCACCCAGTCTCTTATACCGCCTTCAAGACTAACCACATCGTACTGATTTTGCGCAAGCACTAATGTAGCAACGGAACTACGACTTCCAGCATGACAATAAACAACATAACGCTTTGTTTTATCAAGCTCATCAATTCTATTCCTTAATTCAAAAAGAGGCATGAGTATGGCCCCTGGAATATGTGAATCATCAAATTCTTCTGCATACCTGACATCAATTGGCACATAATCAGTATCTAACATTGATTTGGCAATTGTTTGATTAACCGTTTTGATAAGCGGGTTTTTAATAATTTCTTCGAAGTCAGACTTATCGAGAACCGATAATGTACTGTCCTCTTTCATTATAACTGTTTCGGATCGTACCCCGCCGGAAATCAGCGCCTCACATCCAAACGCATCACCTTCCGTTAGTTCAGCAATTTTCTGCGGCTCATCATCATATAATGTAACGGAATATACTTCAGCTGAACCTTCGGTGATTATATAATACGAATCACCTTCCCCTCCCTGTTCTACAGCTGCTTCTCCTTTGGCAACTTTTATAGTACGCATTTTAGTAAATGCTAATTCAACCATTTCTGACGGCAGACGACGAAACACTAATGAATTTCTTATTTTATCGAGTTGCCCCGCCAGTTCCTCATTCGTATCCTCCATCATATGAACAATCTCATCCCAGGAGATCAATTCATCCAGCATTTCTCTATCAGCATGGCAAATAATGCAATTAGAACGTGCAACAACTGTACTGGTTGATGGTTTAGAATTTAAAATAATTGGTGATTTACGGGTTTCTTCAGGTCCATCAATACAACGAACTTCGCCATCAGTAATAACATTAAGTGCCCCTTCAATTACAAACAGGTAATCTTTACCGGCACCACCCGTTATTTGAAAAATTTCGCCTTCCCGCATCTCTATAAAACGAACTATATTAACAACTTCTGACATACGCTCCTGTGAGAGTAAGGTAAACGGCATGTAGTTTTTTGTAAGAGTATCTAATACCCGCTCCATCTTAACGCTTATCATATTTAACACCTGTTCAAAAATTAAAAAGCACTACATCTTCTTTTAGTTCATGAATGAGCAAACAGCAAGCGCTGCATAAGTATGTTCCGGGCGTTTATTCACATATTAATAACGTTATTTTTTCAACTATCATTTTATTGAGTTATTTTATAAATACACTCTATTAGACTGGTTAACCCTCTCTCTTTAAATTTCTGATGTCCATCAAGCACATCACTCTCATGCAACAGTTCCACTTTAAATTCAGGCTGAAATAAACGATTAATTTCATCACGTTTAACTGAAAATGGAGGACCAGACATTTGAGACTGATTGTATTCAAGTGTTATAAGAAATATTTGCGTTTCATCAGGTAAAGTATTTTTTAATAATTCGACATACTCACGTCGCATAACCTCAGGTAAGGCGATTAATGATGCACGATCATAAACTATTGATACATCCTCAAGAATTTCTTTATCAAGCTTAAAAAAATCACCCTGCAACAAATTAATATTTGAATTATGATATACGTTAAATTGCTTAAACTGATTTTTCTGTATTTTCAGTTTCTGCTCCTGAAAGAAATCATTAATTGCTTTTTCACTGCATTCGACCCCAAGAACAGAAAATTCCTTAGAAGCAAACCAGGCGATATCCAGGGTTTTACCACAAAGGGGTATGAATATTAGCGAGTGCGGCTTAGCATCAAAACTGTGCCAAAATTTATCAATATATGGATTCACTTCTGGCAGATGAAATGCAATCTGATTTTGTTCCCAGCGTTGTTTCCAAAAATCAAGCTCCATAATCTTACCCTTATAGAAAAATCTATGAACAGTTTACACCTGTCAATAATGATTAAAATAGTTTTAGACATACACAAAAATACCCCGGAATATAATTCACGGGGTATTTTTTACTGAAAAATATAATGAAATTATAAGCTTATATTTTCTTTATTTTTCTCAATCGTTTTTGAACTGATACCTTTTACATTTTGCAGATCATCGACAGACGCAAAAGGACCATTTTGTTTGCGATAATCAACTATTGCCTGTGCTTTCTTATCACCTATACCCGTTAACTCTGTTGATAAGGTTGATACATCTGCACTATTTATATTTACCTGCCCCGCCCATACTGCACCTGAATAGAGAGGTGCTACAAAAAACATCATCACGCTTAAAACAACTGCTTTCATTATTTTCATTACGCTGACTCCTTGTTTAAATCCATTATTGGATTGGAGCGAACACACTAAACGATGATAGAGATAAAAGGCAACTAAGAAATTTCTGAATTGATTGTACGTAAAACACCCAGTGGGTCGTCAGACTGAGTAATAGGTCGACCAATAACCAGATAATTAGATCCCGCTTTTAATGCATCTACCGGTGTCATTATGCGACGTTGATCATCAGCTTTACTACCTGCGGGTCGAATACCCGGGGATACCAGCAAGAAGTCATCTTTAAAATGTTGACGCATTACAGGAGCCTCCTGAGCTGAGCAGACTATTCCATCTAAACCCGAAGATTGTGCTAAGCCAGCAAGTTTAAGCGCCTGCTCAGCTGGTGTTACATTTATACCCAGCTCAGACAGGTCCTGTTGTGACATACTGGTTAAAATGGTCACTGCTATTAGATAAGGTTTATTCTGATGATTAGCAACTGCATTTGCAGCGGCCTCCATCATTCTGCTACCACCACTAGCATGAACATTTAACATCCACACACCCAGACTTGCAGCTGCCTCACAAGCCTTAGCGACAGTATTGGGTATATCGTGGTATTTTAAATCCAGAAATACATCAAAGCCTCTGGTCTGTATTTTTTCGACAAAATCAGGACCTAGATGAGTAAACATCTCTTTACCTACTTTCAATCTACATAAATCAGCATCTAATTTATCTATTAATTGAAACGCTTCTGATTCTGATGGGTAATCAAGAGCTACTATAATTTTAGAATCAGACATTATTTACCTGTTTATTCTTATAAATGTTAATCAATTTTCGGAGCCATACTACTCCAGCCATGACACGAAGGGCATAACCAGACATGAGTATTTGCAGTATAACCACAACGCTTACATTGATAATCATGATGTTTATCTGTTATTGCATCAACAACTGCAGGAACCAGATTTTTCTGACAATCAACATCAGGACCATGCAGTTGCAATAAAGAACTTAATGTACTTAAAGAGGGTTTTCTGAGAACCGCTTCAGATAAATATTGTAATGCATCTTCTTCACCAAATATTTCTTCAATCAGTCTGGTAAGATCAGGCACAAGTGAGATTTCCGGGTGCTTCTGATCAAGCATACGTAAATAACTTAATGCTTTATTTAAGTTTGATGTATTTCGATAACATAATATGAGTTTTTCAACTACAAGTGGAAATAGCTGGATATTCTGCATTTCTACCTGACGTAAAAATCGAATCGCCTTTTGATAACGCCCTCTTGTAATTGCAAGATCTGCTAACAACACTGATGCCCGAACACAATTTTTATCTATAGTTAGTGCCTGTGTAGCTAACGCTTCAGCCTCTTTTAAATCATTTTGTTTTAAAACCTTCTGACTTAATTCACAATAATATTGTGCTGTTGTTGCAGCTATTTTATTATCACCCCTGCTCTGAAAACGCCGGGCAATATTAATTGCATTTTCCCACTCGTGCTCCTGCTCATAAATACTCATTAAGCAACGTTGAGCTTCCTGAGTAAACTCCGCATCACCAACAACCTCATTAAAAAGGCCTTCAGCCCTGTCTAACCAGCCTGCCTGCAAATAATCTTTAGCAAGTGATAATAAAACCGTACCTTTGTATTGCTGTGGCAGTGAGGGGCGTGCTAATAAATTCTGATGCAATTTTATGGCTTTATCTATTTCTCCATTACGACGAAATATTGCACCCAGGGCAAGACTGGTATCAATAGTTTCCCAGTCTGTTTCAACCAGTTGAACAAATATGTCGAGCGCTTTATCCTGCTCATCATTTAATAAATAATTAAGGCCCACAAAGTAATCATTAGAAAAACGTAATTGTTTTCTCTGTTTTCTTATGCGACGACGTGCTAGAAGTATACCCAGTATAAAACCCAGAAAAGGTAACAGGTAAATAGTCCATTGTTGTGAAATAATATATTGCAGATGTTCAATCATTTATCATTTGTCTGATTGTTTTAAAACCTCTGATAATCCATTCAGGGTTTCTTTTTTATGCTTTAGACGTAAATATTTTTTCTTCTGATTAAGAAGTGTCATCAAATTAAATATAAATCCGATAATTACGCCCACTAGTAAAGTCATTAGCAAGACCATCGCCATAGGTAAATCGACTTGCATTATAAATAGGTCAATAGAAACCAATTGTGCATTTTTATAGGTAAATGCTGCAACTAGAATAATAAGGGGTATAGATATAAGCAGACTTATAAATCTTATCATCTTTTAAATCGGCTATTGTTTAATTCGATATTTGAATTCTGTTCAATTAATAATTAGTGGTTTAAAACCAGCTATTCTATTAACTGTTTTTTAATGTTTCGTTAACACGCTCACGAAGCTCTTTACCAGGCTTAAAGTGAGGTACATACTTTCCGGGTAATGAAACTGCATCACCGGTTTTAGGATTACGTCCAGCCCTTGGTGGCCTGAAGTGTAAGCTAAAGCTGCCGAAACCACGAATTTCTATTCGATCACCGGTAGCCAGTGCTTCTGACATTTGTTCTAATAAACTTTTTACTGCTAATTCTACATCTTTATAAGCTAGGTGATTTTGCTTACGCGCCATCAGCTCAATTAGCTCGGATTTCATCATTGATCTTGATACAACTTCGCCCGACATAGGATTTTCCCCGTGTAAAACAATAGTGGTCATCCCTGACCCTACTGCTATTTATTGTATTAACTTAGTAAATTTTATTGAAGTATAGTGCATCCAACTGATTTTACTAGGTTTTATACAATTATTTACTATTTATTAGCATCCATTTGCTCTTTTAGTAAATCACCAAGGGTTGTAGATGTTGTTGCAGAGCCAGAATCAGAGTCTGAAGAGTACTCCTTAATTGCTGCTGCTTCCTCATCTGCATCCATCGCTTTGATAGATAAAGTGATAGTGCGAGTCTTACGATCAACACCCAGGAACTTAGCTTCAATATCTTCACCAGCCTTAAGAACCGTACGTGCATCTTCAACACGATCACGAGATAACTCAGAAGCACGTAAAGTACCTTCAATGCCGTCACCCAGGTCAACGATAGCTGCTTTAGCATCAACTTCAGTGATAGTACCCTTCACTAATGCGCCTTTGCTGTTTGCTGCAACGAAGTTAGAGAACGGGTCCTGTTCCATCTGCTTAACACCAAGAGAGATACGCTCACGCTCAGGATCAATAGATAATACAACCGCTTCAAGCTCATCGCCTTTGCTGTAGTTCTGAACAAGGTCTTCACCAGTAGAATCCCAGGAAAGGTCAGATAGGTGAACCAGGCCATCAATGCCGCCGTCAAGGCCAACGAAGATACCGAAATCAGTGATAGATTTGATCTTACCTGAAACTTTATCACCCTTGTTACGAGTTGCACCGAACTCATCCCATGGATTAGCAATACATTGCTTCATACCAAGAGAAATACGACGACGTTCTTCGTCGATATCAAGGATCATAACTTCACATTCATCACCTAAAGACACAACTTTAGCTGGGTTAACGTTCTTGTTAGTCCAGTCCATTTCAGATACGTGTACAAGACCTTCAACACCATCTTCAACTTCAACGAAACAACCGTAATCAGTGATGTTGCTTACTTTACCCATCATGCGTGAACCTTCAGGGTAACGGTTTGCAATAGCTGCCCATGGATCTTCGCCTAGCTGCTTAAGACCAAGAGAAACACGGTTACGTTCTTTATCAAACTTAAGAACCACAACTTCGATTTCACTACCCACTTCAACAACTTCAGATGGGTGCTTAACACGTTTCCAGGCCATATCAGTAATATGAAGAAGACCATCAATGCCGCCAAGATCAAGGAATGCGCCGTAATCAGTAAGGTTCTTAACGATACCTTTAACAGTTTTACCTTCTTCCAGACTGTTTAGAAGCTCTTCACGCTCTGCAGAGTACTCAGACTCAACAACTGCACGACGAGATACAACAACGTTATTACGCTTCTGGTCTAACTTGATAACTTTAAATTCTAACTCTTTACCTTCCAGGTAAGATGTATCACGTACTGGACGTACATCTACTAATGAACCCGGCAGGAATGCACGGATATCACCAAGCTCAACAGTGAAACCACCCTTAACCTTACCAGTGATAATACCTGTGATGATTTCTTCTGCATCATGTGCAGCTTCAAGAACAATCCATGCTTTAGCACGTTTCGCTTTATCGCGAGATAAACGTGTTTCGCCCCAGCCGTCTTCTACAGCTTCAAGGACAACTTCAACTTCGTCGCCGATTTTAACTTCAACTTCGCCGTTGCTTAAAAATTGTGATTCAGGGATAACGCCTTCAGATTTAAGGCCCGCTGCTACGGTTACATAACCGTTAGAAATATCAACAATAGTACCCATTACGATGGTACCTGCATTCATTTCGGTTTCTTGCAAGCTTTGTTCAAATAGTTCTGCAAATGATTCAGACATAATACTTTCCAATATATAACTGTAAACTGGTGGATTGCCCTTTCAACATTACTGACGTTAAGCACGTAGTAGCGTGGGCGCAGATTACAGGGTTAGAGTTAAATTAAGCTTAAGAACCTAAGTGGTCTTAAACACGTTTTTATAGGTGCGAATAAATTCACACCTCATAGAGCTTTACGCTAATCGCTGTTTCGCTAAATCTAAAACCTTTTGCGTCACTTCCTCAATACTCATTTCTGTCGTATCCAGTAAGATCGCATCTTCAGCCGGCTTAAGTGGCGATACAGCGCGATTTGCATCTTGCTCGTCCCGTGACTTCAAGTCTTTCACGAGGGCGGCGATATTAGCATTAATCCCCTTTTCTTTCAACTGCTTATAGCGCCGTTCGGCGCGTTCTTCAGCCGAAGCGGTCATAAATATTTTAACCGGAGCATCAGAAAACACTGTTGTCCCCATATCACGGCCATCAGCAACCAGGCCAGGCTCCTCTGAAAAGCTGCGCTGACGCTCTAAAAGAGATTTACGCACCTTTGGTAATGCGGCAATTTTTGAAGCTCGCATACCGATTTCTTCTTTACGAATCGCTTCGGTAACATCCTCGTCTCTTAATAGAATTTGCAGACCCGTGTCAGTTGGAATGAATTCAACGGGTAAATTGAGAGCTAATTCTGCTATTGCGGACTCATCTGACAAATCAATTTCATCATCTTGGGAAGCAAGCGCTGTTAAACGATAAAGTGATCCACTGTCAAGAATATGAAAGCTCAGCGCAGTTGCTACGTTCTGGGCTATTGTGCCTTTACCTGCACCGCTTGGGCCATCTATTGTAATAACTGGGATAGTTTTAGAAGTCATATAAGTTATCCATTAGCTAAACTTAACTCGGTGTCAGATCCGATTCTTTTCCGGCTCTGACACCTGTTGTGATGCCATCAAGAGTTGTACGAAGTTTATTTCCTACAATATCAGCTCTTGGTGGTATGGATTAAGGGGACAGAGCGCCAAAAAGCGGCGTTCTATCCCCGATGGAGATGAGCCATAACAGGCAAATCCTACCGTTTTATTTATTCAATACCATCAAGAACAAACAGAGACAGCAATACCCGCTTTATTAGCAATACCAATAAAATCAGGAAAAGAAGTATTCACATTCTCACAATCTTCAATAATTATATCTGATTCTGACCTTAAACCTGCCATCGTAAATGCCATGGCAATTCGATGATCGTCTCGACTATGCACTTTACCACCCTTAACAGGCCCACCATTTATAATCATGCCATCTGGCGTAGCTTCAGCATCAACACCAATTGCCTGCAGGCCATCAGCCATTACCTGAATTCGGTCAGACTCTTTAACTCTAAGCTCTTCAGCACCCGTTATAACTGTTTGGCCTTCAGCACAGGCTGCGGCAACAAATAATACGGGGAATTCATCAATTGCCAGTGGCACCAGGCTTTCAGGTACATTAATACCTTTTAGTTTAGCGCTTTGAATTCGAATATCAGCAACAGGCTCTCCTCCTACAATACGTTCATTTAGCAGCTCTATATTGGCACCCATTAATTTCAAAATATCAATTACACCCGTACGGGTCGGGTTAACTCCAACGTGCTGAAGTGTAATATCTGAGTTTTCTGCAATACTGCCTCCAACCATATAAAACGCAGCCGAAGATATATCTGAAGGCACATCAATATCACAGGCAGTCAAACGTGCTCCACCTTCTATGCACATTTTATTACCCGTGGTTTCAACCGGGTAACCAAAAGCATTTAACATACGTTCCGTATGATCACGTGTTGTGGCAGGTTCCGTTACACAGGTTTTACCTTCCGCATACATACCCGCAAGCAATACACAGCTCTTAACCTGTGCACTTGCCATAGGCATAACGTAATCGATGCCTTTTATTGTAGAGCCGCCATTAATTCTTAATGGCGGACGCCCGCCTTCATCTGTATCAACTATTGCTCCCATTAATGCAAGTGGATCGGTAACCCGCTTCATAGGGCGTTTAGATAATGAACGATCGCCACTTAGTACGACATCAAATGTCTGACCTGATAACAAACCTGACATTAAGCGAATAGATGTACCTGAATTACCAAGATCAATATCTTTAGAAGGTTTTTTCAAGCCATCAATACCGACACCATGAATAGTCACTTCACCTTTATCATTCGGCCCTTCAATCTCAACACCCATAGCACGAAAGGCTCTAAGTGTATTTAAGCTATCCTCACCCTGCAAAAAGCCGGTAACGTGTGTCGTTCCGTCGGCAATTGCACCGAACATGATAGAACGATGAGATATTGATTTATCACCTGGAACACGAAATTCGCCAGTTAACTGGCCTCCAGGCTTTACTAAGTAGTCAATTTGAGACATAAAGATCTGCTATTAGAAATAATTAGCGCGTGATTATATAAGAATTTAAGATTAGCGGATATTAGTTATTGCGAAGTATCTATAAACTTAAACGCTACACTAATCCGTTTATTTTTAATCAAACAAAAAAGGGCGGCTATTTGCCGCCCTCTTATCAACAATAAATTAAGACTTATAATTGATTCAGGTACTTGTCAACAACCTTAGCAGGTAGAGGAATATAACCATCTTTAATAACCACTTCCTGACCCTGCTTAGATAAAATTAACTTCATAAACTCTTTCTGTAAAGGAGCTAATTCTTTATTTGGGTGCTTGTTTACGTAAACATACAGAAAACGTGATAAAGGATATGCTCCTGATACTGCATTTGCAGATGAAGCATCAACAAATTTACCAGATGCCTTCTTGCGTAATGGAACAGCTCTTACACCAGAAGTTTTATAACCAATACCTGAGTAACCAATGCCGTTTACAGAACTACTTACTGACTGTACAACTGAAGCTGAACCTGGCTGCTCATTTACATTGTTTTTGTAATCGCCCTTACAAAGTGCTTTTTTCTTGAAATAACCATATGTACCAGATACTGAGTTACGACCATACATTTGAATATCACGGTTCTTCCAGTTACCTGTCATACCCAGATCGCCCCATTTAGTGATATCGTCATCAGAACCACATTTTCTTGTAGATGAGAACACAGCATCAACATCAGCAATCGTCATGCCTTTAACAGGGTTATCTTTGTTCACATATACCGCTAGAGCATCAATCGCAACCGGGATTGCTGCTGGCTTATAACCATAACGGTCTTCAAATGCTGCAATCTCTTTTGATTTCATCTTACGACTCATTGGGCCGAAATTTGAAGTCGCCTCTGTTAGAGCCGGTGGAGCAGTTGATGAACCAGCAGCCTGAATTTGAATATTTACATTAGGGTAAGAACGTTTAAAAGATTCAGCCCATAATGTCATTAAATTAGCCAGCGTATCAGAACCCACACTTGATAAATTTCCCGAAATACCACTAACAGATTTATATTCAGGAACACCTTCATCAACAGAGACAGCTGATGCAACACCTGTAGACATTAAACCAACACAAATTGCTGCTGTAGCAAATGCTGTTGTGATTTTGTTTTGTTTCATTATTTAAAACTCCGAATTAAGTAAGTATGGCTATTTTGTTTGAATAATGTGAATGCAAAATGACAGAGATATTACAGTTTTGTTAAATTAGGACTATTTATCAAAATGACTAGGTAAAGGGAAAATAACAGCTAAATACCGTTCCTTTATTAATTTCGCTTTCTATCTGTAAAACAGCACCATGACGATCCAGTATCTGCTTAACAATAGCAAGCCCCAGACCTGTCCCTCCTTTCTCTCTTGAACGACCTTCATCTACCCGGTAAAAACGCTCTGTTAATCTAGAGATATGCTCATAGCCTATGCCATCTCCATTATCTTCTACATGTATATAACTACCTGTAGAGTCTGTAGAAGTCGTAAGTTTTATAAATCCATTATCAGGTGTATAACGAACTGCATTTGTTAATAAATTTGATATAGCAGTTCGAATTTCTTCATAACTTCCATTTATTTTTATCGGCTCAATTTCAATAGTAATATCATGCGAACCCTGATCAAGTGAAACAGCTTCATTATAGACTTCATTTAATAATGCTATTGTATCAATCTGGACATTAGTACCGATAAAAGAAGATGTTTCAAGTTTAGCTAGTTCAATTAATTCAGCTATTATTTTTTCCATTCGAATCGTTTGTTGATATATTTTATCTACTGGATATTTATTTATTTCATCACAATTATTCTGTAATGTTTCTATGTATCCAGACATAACAGTTATAGGTGTACGTAACTCATGAGAAGCATTAGATATAAAATCCCTTCGCATTTCGTCTAATTTTATACGTTGAGTTATATCTCTGGCACTTAACAGGTACTGCCCCTGACCATAACTTGTTACATTAAGTAATAATTTCTGGTTCTGATTATCAAACTCAAGTGGCTTTTTAAAATTATTTCCATTTAGGTATTTTATAAATTCAGGTTGTCTAATTAGATTATCAATACGCTGACCGACATCAAGGCCTGAGCGTAAACCGAATAAAATTTTAGAAGCTGGATTAAACCATTCAATTTCATTATTTGAATTTAAAACAATTGTAGCGTATGGCAAAGCTTTAGTTGATTTCTGAAACTGCTTGAGAATTTTTGTTAATCTTTTACGAGATCCTCTTTGACGTTTATACTGATTATGTAATTGAAAAAAAGCATCATCCCAGATACCAGTAGCTTCAGGCGTGTTATTAGAAGGCTTATTTAACCAGTTAACAAGTCTATTAAGATTATATAAATGCCAGACAACATAACCCAGTAAACCCACAAATACTGCCGTCATGGCAATGCCGAAAAACGAACCAATGACCAGCATGAATATCAACCATAAAGTTAATAAAGATAATTCATGCTGTAAACTGCTAGAGAATGTCATTATCAGGACTGTTTTGAAAACCTGTAGCCACTTCCATGCACTGTTTGTAATAGCTTATCCATTTTAAATGACTGCAACTGTTTTCTTAATCGTCTAATGTGCACATCAACAGTACGCTCTTCAACATACACCTGTTCTCCCCATACCTGATCTAATAATTGAGACCTTGAAAACACTCTATCAGTATGCCCCATAAAATAATGCAATAAACGAAATTCAGTTGGTGATAAATCAAGTTGTGTTTCACCTATTTTCACACGATGACTAACAGGATCCAGATATAACTCACCTATCTGAATAGGCTGCTCATCAGGCATCGCTCTGCGTAAAATAGCCTGGATTCTAGAGTTTAACTCTCTCACTGAAAAAGGTTTTGTCACATAATCATCAGCCCCAACATCTAAACCCAGAATTCGATCTTCCTCTTCTGTTTTTGCTGTAACCATAATAACTGGAAGTTTAGAGTGATATTTACGAATACGATGCAATAGATCAATTCCACTATTATCAGGTAACATCCAGTCCAGTAAAACCAGATCTATCGCTTTGTTTTCTATAAGCTCCCAACCTTCTTTTACCGTATAAGCAGAATGAATTGAATAACCTTCCTGAGATAAAGAAAAATTAAGCATTTCCTGAATACCAATATCGTCTTCTACTATAAGTAATGATGCATGTTTCATAATATTATTTAATTAGATAAGTGAAAGTGAGTTATTAATGAGTATCAAGAAAGTATATCTTTTTCTACTTCATCAAGATCAAGATGGCGTATATCTTTACCTTTAACCAGATAAATTACATATTCACCAATATTTTTTGCATGATCACCTATTCTCTCAAGTGCTCTTGCTGCCCAGACAACATCCAGAACTTCAGAAATTCTTCTGGGATCTTCCATCATAAATGTAATAAGTAAACGCATAAGATTCTGATACTCTTCATCAGCTTTATCATCAGATCGTACAACTTTAATTGCAGCATCAACGTCCTGTCGTGCATACGCATCTAATACATCATGTACCATTTGTCGTACATGATCACCAAGATGGGTTATCCCTGAGTAACGACTACTAAATCCAGCATCATCTTCTGCAAGATTTAATGCCATTTTAGCAATTTTTTCAGCTTCATCGCCAATTCTTTCTAAATCTGTTATGGTTTTAATGACAGCAACCACCATCCTTAAATCAGATGCCGCTGGTTGACGCCTTGCCAATATCTGAGTGCAGGATTCATCTATTGTGACTTCTAACGCATTAACCTTATGGTCACGTAAAATTATTTCTTCAGCACCTGCCGCATTAACACTCTGTAATGATTCAATAGCACCCGCAATCTGTTGTTCAACCAGCCCACCCATTTTTAAAACCTGATTTCGAAGACTTTCCATCTCCTGATCAAACTTATGTGAGATATGTTGACTATTATTACTATTTTCCATGATTTAACCTCTAACCGTAACGGCCAGTTATATAGTCTTCTGTTTGTTTTTTAGCCGGGTTTGTAAAAATAGTATTTGTATTACCAAATTCGACCATTTCACCCATATACATAAAAGCTGTTTCATCAGAAACCCTGGCAGCCTGCTGCATATTATGAGTAACTATCAGAATAGTATATTGTGATTTTAATTCGTAAATTAGCTCTTCTATTTTTAATGTTGAAATAGGATCAAGTGCTGATGCCGGTTCATCAAGCAGGATTATTTCAGGTTCGATTGCAATAGCACGAGCAATAACGAGACGTTGTTGCTGTCCACCAGACATACCCAATGCACTTTCATCAAGTCTGTCTTTAACTTCTTCCCATAAGGCTGCACCTTTAAGCGCCCATTCAACTTTTTCTTCAAGTACTCTTCGTTTTTTTAACCCCTGAAGTCTTAATCCATAAGCAACATTCTCAAAGATACTCATAGGAAATGGATTTGGTTTTTGAAATACCATGCCGACACGTTGACGTAATGAGGTAACATCAACATCAGGCGCATAGATATTCTGATTATCAAGAATAATTTCACCCTCCACTCGCACACTATCAACAAGATCGTTCATTCGATTAAAACAGCGTAGCAATGTAGATTTTCCACATCCACTCGGACCAATGAATGCTGTAACCTTATTTTTCTTCAATTTAAAACTAATATCTTTTAATGCCTGTGATTCACCATAAAAAAGATTAAGATTTTTTACGTCCATACAAACTTCATTATTATCTGATTTATCACCAGACAATAATGCACTATCAATTTTGGTTGTTATAACTTCACTCATATCTTTATTTCCAACTGATTCACTGTCTTTGACAGAAAGTCATATGATTAAGGTATCCTAGTTATCTAAAGCGCGATATTTTTCACGCAATTTATTTCTTAAATTAATTGCGGTTAAATTCAAACCCACAATAACCACTACTAATAAAAATGAAGTGGCATAAACTAATGGTCTCGCTGCTTCAACATTTGGGCTTTGAAAACCCACATCATAAATATGAAACCCTAAATGCATAAACTTACGATCAAGATGTAAAAATGGAAAATTACCATCAAGAGGTAAACTCGGCGCTAGTTTAACAACACCGACCAACATCAATGGAGCCACCTCACCAGCAGCTCGTGCAACTGCTAAAATTAATCCGGTCATAATTGCCGGGCTGGCCATAGGCAAAACAACACGCCATAAAGTTTCTGCTTTAGTCGCCCCAAGACCAAGACTTCCTTCACGTAAACTTATAGGAATTCGTGATAAGCCTTCTTCCGTAGCAACAATAACAACAGGTAGCGTTAATAGAGCCAAAGTTAAAGATGACCATAATAAACCGGGGGTACCAAAAGTAGGAGATGGTTGAGCTTCAGGATAAAACAGACTATCTATACTTCCACCCAGAAAATACACAAAAAAACCTAATCCAAAAACACCATAAACAATAGAAGGTACACCAGCAAGATTATTAACAGCAATTCTTATAACTCTAATAAGTGCACCCTGCCTGGCATATTCACGTAAATATACAGCCGCAATTACACCAAATGGAGTTACCAGTATAGCCATCAGGATAACCATTAATACTGTACCGAATATTGCCGGAAAGATACCACCTTCTGTATTTGCCTCTCTGGGATCTTCAGAAACAAAATTCCATAAAGAGCCGACATAAAACCCTAACTTTTCTAACGTAGAAAAACTATTTGGCTGCCAGGCTTTAACAATTTTTTCTAACGGGATTTTAACTATTTTCCCATCCATTACAGTAGCACTAATTGAATCTCTGTTTATATCCGCATACAGAGATTGCGTCTGCTTTAATAAAGCAGCATACTCTGAATTCAATGAATCACGTTTATTGGTTAGCTTCTCTAACGCCTCTTCTGTTAATTCATTATCTATTATTAATCGTTTCTCTTTAAGACGTAAACGCTCGAGTTGATAGTTTATAGCACCAATTTCACCTTGCTCTAGATCTAATATCTGCTCTCGAATAGTGACGGTACGTTCAAGTCTTTGCTCAAACTCTGACCATATATTGTTTTCATCAGATACTTTTACACCGTTCTCATAAACTGAATTTAAATAACCGTAAAAATTACCCCATTCAATTCGTTCTAAAACCATAATATGGTCAGGTTGTTCTCGCTTTATAAGATCTATATCATAAAGCCATCTAAAGTCACTACCCAGAAGATCACGATTACCTGTTTTAACCAGATAACGGGTGATATTACCTTCTTTTACATCAATTCCATGTACCGTATCAGCAGGGACTGTTTCTGACTCAATAACCTCGGCAATAACTGTCAACGAATTATTAGCATTCTGATAATAAAATGCTTCTACATTAGCAGGCCAGAAATGACTCATACCACGTACTAATATCAGGAACAACAAACCAAAGACGGCCACAAGTGCAACAGAAATTGCACCTGCGTTTAACCAGATCCACGGTGTTCCGCTTTTAAACCAATTTCTCATTATAGTCCGCTATACTTTTTGCGCAGACGATGACGTATCATTTCTGCGAATGTGTTAAATACAAAGGTAAACATAAATAAAATAAATGCTGCCAGGAATAATATTCGATAGTGAGTACTTGCTACTTCGGCTTCCGGCACTTCGACGGCAATATTTGCAGCCAGTGTACGCATACCCTGAAATATACTCATATCCATTAGCGGAGTATTACCCGTCGCCATAAGTACAATCATAGTCTCACCAACTGCTCTACCAAACCCCATCATTACAGCAGAAAATATTGCAGGACTTGCTGCTGGCATTACAACACTTGTCATGGTTTGCCAACGACTAGCACCTAATGCCAGGGAACCTCTAATCAAATGTTGAGGCACACTAAAAATCGCGTCTTCTGCAATTGAAAATATTGTGGGTATTATGGCAAAACCCATAATCAGTCCAACAACTAATGCATTTCTCTGGTCATAATTAAAGCCCCATACATCGCTCATATAGGTACGCATATCACCATCAAAGAAAACATTTTCAACGGGTCCACTCAGGCTCATAGATAGCCAGATCATAAACAGAACAACCGGTATTAATAATGCCGCTTCCCAACCATCAAAAATAGATTTATTTGAAACAAAGCCGAAAAGCCATGCACTTAAGATAAAACCAAAAGGTAAGATTAAAAGTAGAGTAAAAATACCTGCTAGATGTGTTTCAACATAAGGGGCCAACCATAAACCTGCGAGGAAACCTAAAATAACTGTAGGTAAGGCTTCCATTATTTCAATTGAAGGTTTAACAACCTGACGCATACGTGGCGCCATAAACTGAGCAGTAAACATAGCGCCTAAAATAGCAATGGGTACAGCAAATAACATAGCGTAGAATGCAGCTTTGATGGTACCAAATGTTAATGGCATCAAGCTGAATTTAGGCTCAAACTCATTAGTAGAAGCAGATGACTGCCAGATATAATCTGACTCATCATATCCTTCATACCAGATTTTTCCCCATAAGACATCCCATGATACTTCCGGGTACTCGTTATCAACATCATAAAGATATAATTTACCTTCATTATCAACAGCAAGTAAATTTTGTGCTCTCGAAGACCAGGCTAAATTTGTAATTGTCTGGTTAGCTGTATTTAAACTAACAAGAGTACGTTGTGATGTTGAATAATAAAGTGTAATAGCACCTTTAACATCAGCAACAGCAAAGCTTTTTCTCTGCTGCTCTATTGATATTTCAGAAATGGCCAGACTGGTTTCATGAAAGTTACGAATGAACGTTAGAACCCTTCCGTATTCATTACGTACGGACATCCACTGTTGTACCTCACCATTATCAAGACCAATTAATAATGAGTTACCGCCCAACAGTAACTGTAACTGAGTTATTCTATGTTTAATTTTATAATCATTATGATTACCATCAAAACCTTCTTCATCTAGTGAATAATCACGAAGCACTCCACCCTCAAGTGCAACATACAAATGATCTAACGCAGGGGTTAGTACAATTGCGTGGATATCAGTATCAAATGTTTGTTCAGATCTAGATTCAAGCTCAGTTGTAATTTCTTCAGTAATAAAAGACTCTTCCTGGATATAACGTGCATAAACCAGTCTTTTATCCTGTGTTTTAGCAACAATGCCGAAAGCTTCTTCATTTATCTGAAAGTCTATAGAATTTAATGGATTTTCTGAATCATCGAGCAAAATAACATCATCACCAAAAGGAAATTCAAGCGCTGGTGTTAGTGTACGAACATCATTCGGATAACTTAAATCAAAAATATAACGAACAATTTTTACATGTCCATTTTCTAAACCCAGTATGACTCGATCAATATTAAACGCTAAGCTTGTAATTTTTGCAGGCAGGTTAAGATTTTCTTTTCTAATTGTTTCACCTGTATCAGACTTAAAAAAGACAACATCACCGTTATCCATAAACCTGACACCCATGGTGCCCTGCTCTTCGAGTCCTAGATGTAATATTTTAGATTCATCAGAAATACTATATGAATGACTCTCTGACATCTCCGCTGATTCAAACATCGGAATCACTACCTGCAATAGATAGAAGAAAATCAGTAAAATTGCGATAATGACACTAATTCCACCAACGGCTACGCCATAGCGTGTTATACGGTCTTTAAAAGCTCGTTGGTTGTATTTTTGCTGTAACATTTGATCTTTCATGACAGGTAGGATACTCGCTGCTTATTACAGGAATGTTACAAGATGTGACAATTTTATTGCATTTTACTAAATCCCCGGTAGCAATGGCTTTACAGCCAGTATCATAGATGTCTTTATTTAAAAAATATGATTAACCGAGATGATTTAGATCATGTTCAATACTACCCGACAATAACATGTTCAGGTATATTGAGTTTATCTGGTATTGTAATTATTAGTTTTATAGCAAATCAAATTATTATACATATATGTAATTTACAGGATCTTGATTCAATGACCGATACGTCTGCACAGTTTATGCGAAAAGCAAGCAATTATGGTTTACAGGAATACCTGGAAATCATGGGTGAACTATCTCAGATTAGCACTAAAAAAGGCCTGTTATCCCGCTTACAAAAAGAATTAATTACTTATGGTTTAGCTTTATATAAAAACTGTCAACGGTGCATTTCTATACACGAGAGAGAAGCTGACAATTTAAAAGCGACTGATTTTGAGTTTAACCAGGTCAAAAAGATAATCCTTTTTATGAATGCATCTCCTCATGGAGACAGTGTGCTCTGGGATAACTGGGAATATAACTGGCGAGATTACAGCCATTCTAAAATTAAAGAAAGGCAACAATTACGCGAAATGGTCGCATTGGCTGTTGCAATTGTAATGCAGCATGAAAGGCAAATTTATCTCCACTTAACCACTGCTCTTGATTCAGGTATCACAATAGAAGAAATTTTTGAGATTGTCCCTCTCGCAATGTTAATGGATGGAGCCCCTACTCTTTCTCAAATCCCAACATTATTGACATACTATGATGAATACCAAAAGAACAATGCCAATGTATAAAATATTATCTTAAAAAACATTTGGAATAAAATAATTAACAGATACGAGGCAAAGGATCATCTTCAAGTTCTTCCAGTATACGTTCACCACCAAACTCGGTCATTAATACTACTCTTGTAATATTCTCATCTAATTCGCCAAAAATAATTGCATCCTGACCATCGGGTAAAGCCTTCCATCTGGATAAAGCTTCTTCAGCACAAACCTCATTAACTACAGCGACAACCCTGCCTTCACAAGCGAGAAACAAAGGGTCATAACCGAGCATTTCACAGACAGATTGAACTGGGTCTTTAACAGGAATTTTATCCTGTTGTAATCTGATACCCATTTTAGTAAATCGACTAATTTCATGACAAACGGTCGCAAGGCCGCCTCGAGTTGGATCGCGCATAAAATGTACACCTTCCAAGCCCGATAACGCCTGAGTATATGCAAGCACACTCGCAGAGTCTGAAACAACCTTACCACTTAAACCAAACTGTTCTCTGGCAAGCATGACAGAAATACCGTGATCGCCAACCGAACCACTCAGCAGCATTACATCCTTATTTTTAATATTAGCAAGGCTCAGATTTAAATCATTATCACGTATACCAATACCTGTTGTTGCAAGGTATAACCCTCCTCCCTGACCTCTTGGTAAAACTTTTGTATCACCGGCAACAATTTTGACACCAACTTCATTTGCTGATCTTGCAAGACTTTTAACAATACGTTCCAACTGTTTAACTTCCATACCTTCTTCTATAAAGGCATTTAGGCTTAGATATTTTGGAATTGCACCACTAACTGCAAGATCATTCGTTGTACCATGGACAGCGAGAGAGCCTATATTTCCACCAGGAAACTCAAGCGGCTGCACTGTAAATCCATCCGTAGTAAACATTATGTCTGTCTTTTCTATTTTTAATGACGCTGCATCAGCTTGAACATCAAGATCATCATTACTTAAATATTTTGAAAATATTTCATCAATTAGTTCACGCATAAAACGCCCGCCATTTCCATGGGCAAGTGAAATATGTGTATCAAGTTTTACATCGTTATTCATAATTTAATTATGCCTGAAGCCATATTCTATTATTTGACCACAACTGATACCAGCATCATTTACCGGTATGCTATGAGGAAGAATTACCTGAAACTTATTATCAATAAGTAATTTATATACAAGATTAATCAGAATTTCATTTTGAAATACACCACCAGATAAACCGATAACATTCACACCCGATTCTTTTCTAATATTTAAGGCCTGATTCAATAAACTAGTTGCCATCGAGCTATGAAAACAGGCTGCACGTTGTGATTTTGTTTTTGTTGTATCTTTTAACATTGGAACAACATTACTCCAGTTAACCACATGCATTCCATTTACTTTCTTTATTTCCATATCAACAGGATTTTCAAATTCAGTAACTAGTGATTCAAGCATCATAGGCCCCTGCCCCTCATAACTCACTTCATTACAAATACCGATTAGAGAAGCGGCAGCATCGAAAAGCCTACCAACAGATGTTGTTGATGGAGAGTTTTTTCCCTGTTGCCAGAAATTAAACACCAGAGATGTCTGGTCATCAGTCAATGGCGAATTAAACTCTTCATTTGTTTCCCAGCATAATGCTGCAGCACTACGCCAGGGTTGACGAGAAGCAAGTTCTCCACCGGGCAGTTTAAATTCTCTAAAATGTGAAACCCGTTGCCAGTTACCGGGGCACCC
This sequence comes from endosymbiont of Galathealinum brachiosum, assembly GCA_003349885.1. Classification (NCBI taxonomy): domain Bacteria; kingdom Pseudomonadati; phylum Pseudomonadota; class Gammaproteobacteria; species endosymbiont of Galathealinum brachiosum. Next base: position 284,034 of record QFXC01000008.1, read on the forward strand.
CAGTAATGCTTCTCCCCCCCACAATGTGCCATCTGGTCCTAAACCAACCCCATCCCATGTAAAAACCAGCATAGTTTTTAAATCATCTACTTCTTTACAGGCATCATACCAGCATGAAGATGCGTGGGCATAATGATGAAAAACCAAACTCAAACTCAGAACCTGTTTTTTCGCCCAGCGGCTTGATGTATACCCGGTATGAGCATCACACACAATATGTTCAGCTTTTACCTGATAAATAGACTGTAAATCATTAATACATTTTTCAAAAGTCTGAATACTGCGAGGATTATCCATTTCTCCTATATGGGGAGAAATAACTAACCGGTTCTTCCATCCTAGCGTTACTGTATTTTTCATATGGCAACCAACCGCCAGTACAGGTTTATCTAACTCAAATGGTAAATCAATTTCAAGTGGTGATACTCCCCGCCCTATTCGAACAGGGCGTGCTTTATTCTGTATTAGCTGATAAACCGAATCATCAACAGGCCGCACAATACCGCGATTATGATGAAGATACGCATCTGCAACATGCTGAAGTCTTTGTTCAACTTCTTTGTTATCAGTTAAAACGGGTTCACCGCTGATATTTGCTGAGGTAAAAACAAGCGGTAAAGATAAACCATTTAGAATTAAATGATGTAATGGGCTATAAGCTAACATCACTCCTATTTTAGAAATCCCGGGTGCAATGTATTTAGATAAATTATTTATGCGTTTTTTTATTAGCACAATAGGTCGTGAAGATGATTTCAATAACTTTAATTCTTCAATTGATAAATTAACATACTGACTTAAATCATTGTCAGTTAGCATAATTGCTAGTGGTTTATCAAGTCTTGGTTTAGTTTTACGTAACTTTAAAACAGCTGCATCATTCGTAGCGTCACAAACAAGGTGGTATCCACCTATACCCTTAATTGCAACTATCTTTCCATTTTTCAAATCAGTTATACAGGCCTGTAATGATCGATTATTACCTTCTACAATCCTTTCATTATTAACATATTTAAGTGTTGGACCACAGTTTTCACAGGCGACAGGTTCCGCATGAAAACGACGACTCTTAACATCCAGATATTCTCTTTTACACTCTGGACAAAATTCAAACACAGACATGCTGGTTTTATTTCGGTCATAAGGAAGTGATTTTATAATCGAATAACGAGGGCCACATTGCGTACAATTGATAAATGGATAATGATAACGCCGATTATCTGGATCATTTAATTCATCAATGCATTTAACACAGGTGTTTAAATCTTCTGGTAAGTGAATATCAATATCACTATCAGCTAAACTATTTAAAATAAGGAATTCACTAGTATCAAATAGCGGTATTACTTCAACTCCCTCTATACAGGGGCTTGATATTAATGGAGATTCATTAATTAAATTATCGACAAAAGATTGAATATTTTTTAACTCTCCCTGCACAAGAATTTCAACACGACCAGATGTATTACGAACCCAACCGGTTAAGTGATATTTAGTTGCATGTTGAAATATAAAGGGTCTGAAACCGACACCCTGGACCTTACCGCTTAATATGATTCTTTTTGCACAGTTATTAATTAATGATTGCTTTTCAACTTTCTGGATAGTCGAAAAAGCCATTAACTCACATCCCTTAAACCACCTGACCACCAGATTCGACATGCACCCTCATCTGAAACCATACAAGGACCAATTGGACTCCTCGGCAAACATGTTTTACCAAATAATTTACATTCACTGGGATAAATCTTTCCTAAAACGACCTGGGCACAATCACATCCAGCCGGCATTTTACCTGCCCTTTTACGAGCGTCATCTGCATAGTCAGGAAACTGTTTTCTTGTATCATATTTTTCATATTGAAGATTTAACTTAAAACCAGAATCTGGAATTACGCCTACGCCACGCCAGTTTGCATCATAAATACTCAAAGCTGTATTTAAATGTTTTTGAGCTGATGCATTACCACCTGGTTTAACAAGACTTGAATAACAGTTATCAAGAAAATATCGTTTTTCATTTAACTGACGCAACACTGAATACATTGCCGCTAATAAGCTCACCGGTTCAAAACCGGAAACCGCAGCAGGAATATGATGTTTAGCTACAACAAAACCCCATTCTTCAGGACCCATTATTGTTGCAACATGTCCTGGAGCGATAAGCGCATCAAAACCCGGAGCGCCTGATTCTAATAACATAGATACAGCAGGCCAGGTTAATCTTCCCGATAATAAAACAGACAAATTATCAGGTATACCCTGCACCAACATTGCAGCTACCGGTGCTGTCGTTGTTTCAAAACCAGCTGCAAAAAAGACAACCGGTTTCTGAGGATTTTCTTTAGCAATAATTACAGCTTCAATAGGTGATGCTATAGGGCGAATATCAGCGCCCTGCGCTTTTGCCTGCTCTAGTGTTCTGATCTGTATTTTTTTTACATTAACCGGTACACGTAACATATCTCCAAATGCAACAAGAATAATATCTTCGTGTAGTGCAAGTTGAATAGCTTCAAAAACATCTTCTTCCGGACAGATGCAAACTGGACAGCCAGGCCCCGGAACAAGCTCGATATATTCAGGCAAAGCCTGACGTAAACCAGCCATTGTAATTGAACGCTCATGACCACCACAAACGTTCATAATTTTAACTCGCCCTTGATGGGGTAAATTATGAATTTTTTCCAGCCATTGTTTCGCTGTTATTTCCATTTTATAGACGACTATAAATTCATCTTATAAACTAACATGACTATGTTCATGTTGATGAGTACTCAACGGGTGTTCTTTTAAATACAATTGACGATTTTCAATTTGTTTTTCTATCCAGTCAAACCACTCTGTCATCCCTGTTCCATCTTTAGATGAAATTTCAAGCACAGGTGCCTGACTGGCAATATCATGCATATAACGTTTTGCATTTTCAGGTTTGAAGTCATCAAGCACAGGCAACAAATCGACCTTACTAATAAGTACCAGATCTGATGTGCGGAACATCACAGGATATTTAGCTGGTTTATCATCACCCTCAGGAACAGATAACAAAGTAACATTTTTATGTTGCCCCAGATCGAAACTGGCAGGACAAACCAGATTACCCACATTTTCGATAAAAATAATATCAAACTCAGAAAGATCTAGATTATGTAACGCCTGATGAATCATATGAGCATCAAGATGGCATGCACTTCCTGTAGTAATTTGAATGGCTTTAACACCATGCTGTCTAATGCGTTCAGCATCGTTTTCTGTTTCCAGATCACCTTCTATTACAGCAATACGTAAATTACTATTTAGTTGTTTTATTGTGGTTTCTAATAAAGCCGTTTTACCCGCGCCTGGAGATGACATTAAATTGATGGCTAATACATTGTGTTGATCAAAGTGCTGACGATTATGATGCGCTGTGTGATCATTTTCATGTAACAGACTGTGTAAAACTGTTATTGCCTCTTTGCCATTCTGTGTTTTATGAAGTTTACCTCCTGGTTTTATTAGATTCTTATTACCGTGAGTTATATTACATCCGCAGCTATCACACATATAAAATCTCCTTCATCATTTAAAATAATAACTTAATATCAATATAAACTTTATTAATTTACTGTTCTATTCTTTTGTTCTGAGTGTCTATCTAACTCAACACTCATAAGCATTAATTCATCACCACTGATAACAGTTGTTTTCCAGTCACCACATTGTTTACATAGCAGTTTATTAGCTAATACCTCAGACTCAGTATTACAGGCATTACATTTAACAATAAGTGGTAATAAATTAATAATAAGCTCTGCATTTTCAGCAATGCTGCCTACACTGGCAACAGGATAAGCATTTTTTAACAATTGTTCTTCAACTCCAGATAATGGCCCCATGCCAAGTGTAATAGAAAACACGCTCTGTGCATTATTTTCATGGGCTATTTTTTCAACCTGCTCCATTAAAGACTGACAAATTGCGAGCTCATGCATTTTAAACTTCGTCTTCTAGCATTTGATCGTATAACTCCCAGGCGGTTTGCGCTTCCTGAGCCGTTATTTTCTGAATGGCATAACCCACGTGAACAACTATAAAATCATCTACTTCAAGTTTATCTTCCTGCATCATAAATAAACTCACATCACGCTCTACCCCCTTCGCTTCACAACGGGCGGTAAAGCCATCTATGGATTTTATTTTCATGGGTATTCCAAGACACATATCATTGACTCTATTGTCATTTATAATTTTATATTACATGATTAATCTATACTTAGATTACAAGTATGTGCAACATATATATAATAGACCAACAAATTGATATAGAACAACAAGTAACCTAAGATACCTGTTAAAAATGGTGTACATTATTCTGGTAATTTAAATGATTCAAAATGAAACGTTAATACTTGGAATTGGTAATACACTACTTTCAGATGAAGGTGCGGGTATTCATGCTCTTAATATTCTTCAATCACGATATTCTAATATTCCTGAATTAAATTTTCTTGATGGTGGTACACTTAGTTTTACACTGGCCGTATGGATCGAAGACTGCACTAATCTTATTGTGCTTGATTCTACAGAACTAAAGTCCCCTGCTGGTACGGTTAAAACATTTATTAATCAGGATATGGATCACTTTTTAGGTAATGCAAAACGTAGCGCACATGAAGTTGGTTTACTCGATTTAATGGATATTGCTCGTATTACAGATAACCTGCCAGAAAAACGCGCTTTAATTGGTATTCAACCTGATAAAATAGGCTGGGGAATGCAACCAACAAATGTCGTTCAACATGCCCTGGAAAATGCCGTTAATGAGGCGGCTAAACTCATAACGTTATGGAATAATATTAATATAAATCAACCGCAATCTCTTATAACAGAGTAACTTAAGTAATATAAGAAAAAGAAGTATCTTGTAAGCCCGTTGTATTGAATAACAATAAATTAGGCACTGATATAAATGACAAATTCAACCTCTAACGCGACTGTTTTTAATATACAGAATGCAGATCAACTAACATGGAATGTAATGCCTCTATTACATGAAGTGAAGCACGCATTACACAATCTTATTAAGAACAATCAAACTGCTATTATAGATTTACGAAGCATTCCTCTCGCTCCCGGCGAAGAAGAAAAAATTATTAAAATTTTAGGCCGCGGTGAGATAGAAGCACAACTTCATGCTCTGGGTTCTAGTGAAATAATTGAAAGCCAATATTCTGGTGTCTGGATCATAACCCATTACAATCAGGATAAAGACATAATCAGTCGTTTCATTGAGATCACCTTATTACCAGATATTCTCTCTTCACAAAAAGAAGATATGCAGGAAGCATACAATAACCTTTCTGCAACACTAAATGAAAACAAGCCTGTAAACCCATCACCGGTGGAGATATAAGTATGTCAGACTTTTCAAATGGTAAAGATAAAACACTCGGTGAGGTTTTAAGAAGTCAGGGAATATCACGCAGGAGTTTTCTAAAATTCTGTGCTGCAACCGCATCAATGATGGCAATATCTCCCGCATTAATTCCTAAAATTGCACAAGCATTAGAAAAAGCACGTCGTCCTTCTGTCATCTGGTTATCATTTCAGGAGTGCACAGGCTGCACAGAGTCTCTTACCCGTGCTCACACCACAACGGTAGAAAGCCTCATTTTTGATAGTATTTCACTGGATTACCATCACACATTACAAGCTGCTTCAGGTGAAGCCGCAGAAGCTGCACGTGAAGCCGCTATGCAAGAAAACTATGGAAAATACTTACTTATTGTTGATGGATCCATTCCGTTAGGTAATCCCGGATACTCTACAATAGCGGGTATTAGTAACTACGACATGTTAATTGAAACAGCAAAAGGTGCAGCTGCAATCGTTGCTGTCGGCACCTGTGCTACTTATGGTGGTTTACCACATGCAAGCCCTAACCCGACAGGTGCTGTTTCTTTAAGTGAAATAATCAAAGACAAACCCATTATAAATGTACCTGGCTGCCCACCTATTCCTGTAGTTATAACTGGAGTACTAGCTCATTATCTAACATTTGGCACTATTCCAGAACTGGATCATCTGGCTCGACCTAAAGCATTTTATGGCAATAGCATTCATGACCGTTGTTATCGTCGACCTTATTACGATAAAGGTCTATTTGCCGAAACGTTTGATGATGAAGGTGCCAAGAAAGGATGGTGTTTATACAAGCTTGGCTGCAAAGGACCAACTACATACAATGCCTGTGCTACAACTAAATGGAATGATGGCACCAGCTTTCCCATTGAAGCAGGTCACCCCTGCCTGGGGTGCTCTGAACCTGATTTCTGGGATGGCGGTGGATTTTATAAAGCTTTATCTATGCCAACTGAAAACATATCTAAAACAGCAATATACACAGCTACAGGTGCACTCGCAGTTGGTGTTGCGATAGGTACGATGAATCGGAATAAAAAAAATATAACGGATGCATCACATAGTGAAACAACCATTAATGATCTGGAAAAATAGTTTAAGCGGTAAATTAATAATATAGCTTTTTATTTTGTTAATATCAGGATGGAATAAATGACCGAAATAGAATTTTTAAACTGGGTTCGTGGAACAGGCTTCCAGATAGCCATTATTATATTTGTTGCTGGCGTTATTATTCGTATTATAGAAATTATGATGCTTGGTCGTAAACCCAATCTGGCCGAAGCTAAAGGCTCCGAAATGCGCAGTGGTTTACACACCATTGTGTCTAGAAGCATACCAGATAAAAGCACATTTCAACGCTCCACTTTTACTATTGTGTCAGGTTATGTTTTTCATATTGGCCTTTTCATGTGTATCTTTTTTTTCGCACCACACATTCTTGTGTTTAAAGATGTAACGGGGTTAAGCTGGCCGTCTCTACCCACACCTGTTATTGATGCAATTACTGTTGTGACAATTATATCACTGGCTGCAATACTACTTCATCGTTATCGTAACTGTGTTTTAAAGTATCTTACTAATGCAGAAGATATATTAGTCTGGATAGTTACAATTTTACCGTTAATAACGGGATACATTGCTTTCCATCGAATTGGAACTACGGCACCATTTTTAATTGCCTTACATATACTCAGTGTTGAATTACTTCTGATTGTATTCCCATTCACAAAACTAATGCACGCTTTTACACTGTTTCTTGCTCGATGGTACAACGGAGCAATATCCGGATTCAGAGGAGTTGAATCATGAGTGCCACACTTGAAAAAGGTATTAATGCTTTAAAAAAAGAAGTCGACTCAACTGTAGCAGCATTTTTTAGTAGTTGTGTACACTGCGGTATGTGCGCAGATGCCTGTCTTTTTTATACGGAAACAGGATGCCCGACCAGAGCACCTATTCATAAAACCGAGCCACTACGTCGTATCTGGAAATCCGAATTCACTTTGATGGGACGTATTGGGAAAATATTTGGTCTAACCAAAACCGTTGATGATAAATTATTAAAAGACTGGGAAAAACTGGTTTACGACAGTTGTACATTGTGTGGACGCTGCTCAATGGTCTGCCCTGTAGGTAATGATATTGCTTTAATGATTCGTAAAACCAGAGAGGGCCTTGCTGCAGCAGGACATGCACCGGAAGGATTAATTGGCGCAACTAAACGTTCTGTTGAAACAGGTGGACCAATGGGATTAAAACTACAGGCCCTGCTTGCACAGATAAGTCACATTGAAAAAGACACAGGATTAAAAATCCCTCTGGATACTGTTGGTGCAGATTACATGTTATTGCTTTCATCAATGGAGATTATAAATTTTCCAGAATTTATTGAAGCCATTGCTAAAATATTTAATAAAGCCAGTGTTAGCTGGACCATATCAACAGAATGTTATGAAGCAACCAATAGTGGAATACAAATCGGTGTATCTGATATAGCAGCGGAACTGGTTCAACGCATAGTTGATGCCGCTGAAAAATTAAAAGTTAAAACTGTCATAAGCCCCGAATGTGGGCACGCTTACATGGCAATTCGATGGGATGGCCCAAACCTTATTGGCAAAGCATTTAATTTTAAGGTGCGACATATTCTTGAAGTCCTGGACGAATTACGTATTAGTGGTCGCTTAAAAATAACAGGTAAAGAAACGCAGAAATTAACTTACCACGATCCCTGCCAGATATCGCGTCGCGGTGGTGTAATTAAGCAGCCTCGAAATCTAATAAATTTATTTGCAGAAAATTTTGTAGAAATGCCTGATGCAGGAAAAATGAACTGGTGTTGCGGTGCAGGTGGTGGTGTAAGTGCAAATGAAAGAGCAGATGATATTCGGTTAAAAGTTTTTAAACGTAAGAAAGATCAGCTGGATAAAGTAAAACCTGATGCAATTATCAGCGCCTGTTCAAACTGTCGCATCAACCTTGAAGATGGCCTTGAAGAATACAATATGGATATTCCTTTAATGAGTCTGACTGAAACATTAGCAGAACATCTAGACGATCAACATAATAGTTAAGGAAAAATAATGAGTGAGCGCATTGTAGTAGATCCAATTACCCGCATTGAAGGCCACCTTCGTATTGAAGTACAAATGGATGGCAATAAAATTGATAGCGCTTATTCATCAGGCACAATGGTACGGGGAATTGAAAACATACTTAAAGGTCGTGACCCACGAGATGCCTGGGCTTTTGCTCAACGTATATGCGGTGTGTGTACATTGGTACACGGTCTGGCATCAATACGTTCAGTAGAAAATGCACTTAATTACACAGTACCTAAAAATGCAGATCTAATCCGTAACTTAATGAGTGGAGCTCAGTACATTCATGACCATGTTATGCATTTTTACCATTTGCATGCACTTGACTGGGTTGATGTGGTTTCAGCATTAAGTGCAGACCCTAAAGCAACTTCAGAACTGGCACAATCATTGAGTAGTTATCCAAAATCATCTCCGGGTTATTTTTCTGATATGCAGAAAAAACTCAAAGGTTTTGTAGAAGCTGGTCAACTTGGTATTTTTGCTAAAGCATACTGGGGACATCCTGCCTATAAGTTACCACCTGAAGCCAACCTGATGGCTGTATCACATTATCTTGAAGCACTTTCATGGCAACGGGATGTCGCAAGATTACATACAATTTTTGGTGGCAAAAGCCCACACCCTAATTTCGTTGTCGGTGGTGTTCCCTGCCCCATTGATTTAAATTCAGATTCTGCACTAAATATGAAAAAGCTATCTCAGGTACAGGACATTATTAACCAGATGAGAAGTTTTGTTGAGCAGGTTTATGTGCCCGATACCCTGGCAATTGCCAGTTATTATAAAGACTGGGGTAGTCGTGGAGAAGGTCTTGGAAACTTTTTAACCTATGGCGACTTCCCCTCTAATGGTATGAATGATGTATCCGGTTTCATGATTCCACCCGGTGCAATACTAAATAGAGATCTAAGCACTATTCATGATGTTGATATGAATGCAGCCGATGAAATAAAAGAATACGTATCACATTCATGGTATGACTATGAAAATGGAAAAGATGCAGGGCTTCATCCTTACGACGGTGAAACGAACCTGAATTATACTGGCCCTACACCTCCGTATAAACATCTGGATGTTGAACAGTCTTACTCCTGGTTAAAGTCTCCTCGCTGGAAAGGCAATGCAATGGAAGTTGGACCATTAGCTCGTGTATTAATGTTATATGCAACCGGTCATGATCAAACGAAAGAACTTGTAAATATGACATTAAATAAGCTGGATGTCCCGGTAGAAGCTTTATTTTCTACACTAGGGCGTACAGCAGCACGGACATTAGAAACACAGATCTTTGCGGATGCTATGCAGGGATGGTTTGATGATTTAATTATTAATATTAAAGCTGGTGAAACTAAAACCTTTAATGAAAAATTATGGGAACCTTCAACATGGCCAAAACAGGCTCAGGGTGTTGGTTTTATGGAAGCACCTCGTGGTGGTTTAGCTCACTGGATTGTAATAGAAGACGAAATTATAAAGAATTATCAGGCTGTTGTACCCAGCACCTGGAATGCAGGACCGCGTGATGCTGAAGGACAACCTGGCGCATATGAAGCTGCACTCGCAGATAATCATACACTACACGACCCTAAACAACCCGTTGAAATACTACGCACAATTCACAGCTTTGACCCCTGTCTGGCATGCGCAGTGCACTTAACTGATCCTGACGGAAACGAACTGATAAACGTAAAGGTAAAATGATGAAATATATACTTATGCTGGCATTACCATTAATTTCTAATGTAACATTTGCACATTCAGGTCATCAGACAGATGAATCGATACACAACCTGTTTCATATCGAACATATAATTATGCTCACTGTAATTGCTGGCATTGCTTATATAATTAAAAAGAAAACAAATTCATAATTATAAGTTTCCAAAACTAAAAAACGTTTTGTAAATATACAAAACGTAAAGGCAGATGACCATTTCTGCAGGAGTCTATTTTTATAGTTATTCCAGATTAGTCGCTTCAAAACAGAAGCGACTAACAGGTGTAGGTTAGATTAGAACTTCGCAATTACACCTAACGCTATAGCAGAACCATCACCAGCAAGTTTAGTAGCATCATTCAGACCACCATCAGCACCATCAGTCCATAGTGCATAAACAGATACTTTCTTACCCATTTTATGATCGTATGCTAAAGCAGTCATCGTTGCATCATCGGTGTTACCCTGATCTTTTGTGCCATATACAAATTTAATCGCATTTTTCTTGTCGATATTATGCTTAATACTAAACAGCATATTTGTATCATCTAATGCACTATCGTCTTCAACAGTTTCACCGATAAGACCTAATTTAGTATTACCTAACTTATATCCTATAACCAGTTTAGTACCCGTCTCGTCATTAGTAGGTGATTTTTCAATAGTCTGATATGCAACTGCAAAACCAATTGCACCCATTTTCATATCATATGCAAAGTTATAAGACTGACCTGCATTTTCTGCAGCTGGATCATCATCACCTGCAGCGTATTGTAAGCCTAATTTACCAGGACCAACCTTTACCAGATAACCTAAAGAATTATCATTACGAGTATCCTGACCTTTATCAATAATATTATTGTAATCAGCATATGTATCACTTAAATGCTCAACATTTTTCTTACCCGCTTTCTTATATGGTGAATCATCACGACCTAAACGAATCTGACCCCAATCACCTTTAAGTCCTACATACTGTTCACGAGATTTAATATGGTCAGCTGATGATTTCGCATCATCAGTCATATCTATTTGCCATACAAAGCGATAGATAACTGAAGTATCAGAGTCTGTATCAACAGAACCTTTAACACCAACTCTTGATGCGTGACTCGATACAGCTGTAGATGAAGTTTCAGTAACACCATCATCTTCAGATACTGTACCGAATGACAAATGTGCTTTACCAAACAATTGAGCTTCAGCTGAAGCTATACCTGGCATTGAAATAGCCGTTATAATAGCAAGTGTTGCAGTTTTTTTCGTAAAAGATTTCATAGATCTATTTCCTAAAGTTAACAAATAATTTCGTGTGAATTTATTGTTAAGATATTAAGGAAGACTTATTACAGACTTATGAGTGCTTTATTACATTTGTGTTACAAGATCGAAAATCAGGGAACTTTTCTGAGAATGAATACATTGTTAAAAAGAATAGCCTTACTGTACAATTATAAAACATACTTCATATGCAATACTCTCTAGCAAAGGAATAGGCATGTATTCATGTACTTTTATTAAATATCTCTGGAAAGATTCAGATACAAAAAGACTATATAGAACCCTTGAAAAGCAGATAAGCTTGCCTTTCACTCCTGTTATCGGGCAAGAAATTGGTGAAGGCGACTGGTTTTCCGGGAAAATTGAACGTGTTGTCTGGGATAATATTGATAATATTTTTACTGTTAAAGTATCAGATATCACACCTAAAGAAGGAATTTCAGCTGAACTATTATTAGATATAGCAATAAAACAGGGCTGGAATGCTCAGGATAAATAAAAATCTATTATTTTTTATACAGAGGCACAAATGAAAAAATTAAAAAATGAAAAAGAACTTTTAAAAAAAGCCATTATTGAAGGTGTCAAATACGGTGAGGCCAGAGGTGTTGTAGAATTTGAGCCCACTGATTCAGCTAATGAAAAAACCGAATATATTTATCGACTACTGGTACATGACAAGGTAATACAACCAATACCTGAAGATCAGATATCTATTAAATCTATGAAACATAAAATTGCTATCTGGGCTTCAAAACTTAAATAAAGCATATTAAATAAATTAAAAAAGCACGAAGCTTACATACAAAAGGTATCTCGTGCTTTTTTAGCATTACTAAATATCTTTAATAACTCATCTGAATCAGAATTTTGAATTGCTTTTTTAAGATTATCAATATCCTGCTGATAATTTTGCATCATAGCCAGAATAGCTTCTGAATTGTTGACACAGATATCTCGCCACATAACCGGATCACTTGATGCTATACGCGTAAAGTCGCGAAATCCACCTGCAGCATATTTAAAAATTTCATCCACATCATCTACATTATTCAGGCAATCAACTAATGCAAATGCAAGCACATGGGGAAGATGGCTTGTACCAGCAAGAACCAGATCGTGATGGCGTGCTCCCATCTCATCAACTTCAGCTCCTGCTTTTTCCCACATTTTTCGAACTTTTTTAACATCTTCTAATGAATTTTCTTCAAGTGGAGTCAATATTACTCTACGATCAGAATATAATGAATCAAACGCCGCTTCGGCTCCAGATTTTTCAGTGCCTGCAATAGGATGCCCTGGAATAAACTGATTTACCTTTACCCCTAATTCTTCAGATGCAGCATCGATAATCGTATGTTTTGCACTACCGCCATCAGTAACGATTGTGTGTTTTCGCAAATGGGGTTCAATTTTTTTAAAAACAGCTGGCATAGCACCAATTGGTACCGCAACAAAAACCATATCAGCCTGCGATATGGCTTTCGCATAATCCGTTTCGTACTGATCAATAACACCCAGTTCTTCTGCTTTTTGCAAATTTTCAAGACTACGCCCCATACCGGTAACCTGCTTAACATAGCCAGACTTTTTAAGGGCAAGTGCTAATGAACCACCGATTAAACCAACACCTATTACACATAGATGATTAATCATATACGTGAACTCCTACAAAACTTTTTTTAACGCGGTTAACACACGATCATTCTGTTGCTGGTTACCAACAGTAATTCTTAAAAAACGTGGCATTTTATAACTGGCAACAGGACGTACAATAACCCCTTCTCTTAATAAAGCATCGTAAACTGGCATGGCATCTTTATTAACATTCACAGCAATAAAATTAGCAATACTGGGGATATACTTTAGACCCATACTTTTAAATGCTGCATTATATTGCTTTAAACCCAGCATATTTAATGAGGCACTATTTTCAACATGATTTTGATCTTCAATAGCCGCTAATGCAGCTGCCTGTGCAGGCATATTCGTATTAAATGGCTGACGAACCCTGTTTAATATATCTGCCACATCAGGATGAGATATAGAATAACCAATACGCAAACCGGCTAACCCATAGATTTTAGAAAATGTACGGGTAATGATTAAGTTTTTATACTGATTTAATAATACATTCGTATCTGGTTTTAAGTGATCTGGCATATATTCAAAATAAGCCTCATCCAGAACAATTAAAACATCTTCATCAACTTTTGATAAAAACAAATCAAGTTCTTCTAATTCAAACCAGGTGCCAGTTGGATTATTCGGATTGGCTAAAAAAACTACTCGAGTTGTATTAGTAATTGAGTCATATATAGCGTTTAAATCATGACCATAAGGCATAACATCGTGATCAGAAGGGAAAGCTTTTGCAACACGCGCTTCAGCACCAACAGCCTGCACTACTAGAGGATAGACGGCAAATGAATACTCTGAGTAAACAGCTGAGTTACAGGGCGCCAGGAATGCACGGCCAATTAATTCAAGAATATCATTAGAACCATTACCTAACGTTATACATGCTCTATCAACACCGTGTTTATCAGCAAGTGCAACACTTAACTTATGACCAGCACCATCCGGATAATAGTTTACGTCGCCTATTACGGCCCGTGCAGCTTCTACAGCTTTAACACTGGGGCCTAGTGGATTTTCATTAGACGCAAGTTTAATTGCATTGGTAATACCAAGCTCACGCTCTAGCTCTTCAACGGGCTTGCCTGGCTCATACGGGCTTATCTGTTGTACACCGGGCACTGCATTTTTTAAAAAATTGTTCATAAATTCAGGTTTAATCTAACTGTAACTTTGATAAATCATAACGAAAAAAATTCGTAATGAATTCGTTGATAGTAAAAATGTATCGACTACTTTAAAACCGCTTTAGGGTATGAGCCTAAAATACGAACCATCGCTGATTCATGCTCAATCTCAGATAACGCTTCAGCTAATGGCTCATCATCCTTATGACCTTCTATATCAATAAAGAAAACATATTCCCATACACCCTGACGAGAAGGACGAGATTCAATTTTACTCATACCAATACCTCTATTTGCAAGAGGCTTTAACAGGTGATGTAATGCACCTGCTTTATTATTAGTAGTGACTAACAATGATGTTCTATCATTACCACTGGATGGAACCTCGTTCTTACCAACAACAATAAAGCGCGTTGTATTATTAGGTTCATCTTCAATTTCTGTACATAAAATGGGAACTTCATATAACTCAGATGCCATAACACCCGCTATGGCTGCTGCGCCTTTTTCATTCTTCGCAATACGCACTGCTTCAGCATTACTACGAACAGCATAATGTTCTGCATTAGGTAAATTTGCATCCAGCCAACGCCTGCATTGAGCAAGTGACTGCTGATGAGAATATACTTTGGTAATATTATTTATATCGACTTCTGTACTAATTAAATTATGCTGTATACGTAAATCAACCTCTCCACATATTTTTAATGAAGAATTGATCAGCAAATCCAGCGTATGCGCAATTACACCTTCTGTAGAATTTTCGATTGGAGCAACACCAAAATGCGACTCGCCTGTTTCTACAGCACGAAAAATCTCTTCGATATTATCAACTGGATATTGATCTATTGATGCACCAAAATGCTTGCTGGATGCCGCATGATTATAAGTACCCGCTGGTCCCAGAAAGGCAACTTTAATAGGCTTCTCTAATGCAAGACAAGATGACATGATTTCACGAAATAAATGCGCCATTGCATTAGAGCCCAATGGTCCTTTATTTCGTTTTTTAATTTCTGTCAGCACCTGTGCTTCACGCTCAGGGCGATAAAAATGCTCCGTTTCACCGGCATTAATTTTTATTTCAGCAACTTCCTGAGCACATTCTGCCCGCTGATTAATTAACGTTTGTATTTGCTTATCAATCGCATCGATTCTATCTCTTATGCCTGATAATTTTTCTTGTTCATTCATTCGGTATGCCAGTTAATGTGACAGAGGCTCAGAATCTACAGAGGCTATCCTCCATGATCTCTGGTCTCTATTACAAATATTTTAAATCAATCTAACAGACAAAACACCATCAATAGCTGCGATCTTATCGATAGTTGTGTCATCCGGTTTACTCTCTACATCAATCAATGTGTACGCAAGTTCATTACGTGACTCATTTGCCATGTGTAATATATTCACACCAGATTCACCTAATTGGTGTGAAATCTTACCTAACATATCAGGGCTATTAGAATTAGATATTGCAAGCCTGTTTTCACCCTGTCTTCCCAGTTTAATATTTGGGAAATTTACGGAATTTTTAATATTACCGTTATTTAAAAAATCTTTTAACTGATCTGCAATCATTACAGCGCAGTTATCTTCTGCTTCACCTGTTGATGCACCTAAATGCGGTAAAGTAAATACACCTTCATGACCTTTAACTTCGTTAGAAGGAAAATCATTTACATAAGCATGTAT